>NZ_JBITGJ010000093.1:0-28640 GCF_044456925.1 Streptomyces sp. NPDC050743 | reverse complement strand
GCCGGAGCGCCGCTGACCGTCGTACAGCAGTACATCGAGCGGCAGCAGCGCCCCGCGGGCTGAGGCATACCGTGCCGACCCGTGCTCACGTGCGGGTCAGAGCGGGCTTGAGATGGCCTTCACCACCGCCCCCAAGGGCGGCGCACCGGCCAAGATCAAAGGTAGACGACACCCCATCCCACGGCGGCCAGGTCGTAGGCGAGCAGCGTCTCCTCGCCGCCGAAGAAGAGCAGCGGGTGGAAGCCGCCGGCATCGAGGAAGGCCTCCCGGCGGACCACGCTGGCGCAGCCGAGGAAGCCGAGCACCGGGCGGCCGGGCAGGTCGGGCTCCGACGGCAGGGGCGAGTCGGCGAGGACGGCGTTGAGGGGGTCGGCGGCGGCCTCGTCGCCGACCAGGGTGCGGGCGGCGAGCAGACCGAGCCGGGGGTGGCCGTCGAGCAGGTCGGCGGCGCGGCCGAGGCTGCCCGGCTCCCACCAGGAGTCGTCGTCGCTGAAGGCGACGTAGGGTGTGCGGGCGTGCCGCACGGCCAGATTGCGGCCGAGGGCACCGGTGTTGGCGGCGGGCCGCAGCAGCCGGGTGAGGGCCGGGTGCGTGCGCACGGCCCTGCGGGTGCCGTCGTCGCGGGAGTTGTCGACGACGATGACCGGTGGCCGCTCGGGCAGTGCGGCCAGCGCGTCGAGCGTGCGCAGCAGGCTGGCCGGCCGGTCGCGGGTGATGACGGCGACGGTGATCCGCGCATCGCCCGCGCCGACGGCCCCGTGGGTGAGGCCGGTGGCGGACTCAGTGGACATGCGCCGCCTCCGCTCCCGCCTGTCGCGCGCCGCCGCGGACCGGCCGGAGCAGGGTCAGGCAGGCGGCGGCGACCTCCTCGGAGCGGATGCGCAGCAGCCGGGCGTCGGGGGTGCGGCCGTGCGGATCGCCGGGTGGGCCGGGCTTCCACAGGGCCAGGTGGCGGGGGCTCGGGGGTGGACCCCACAGGCGCGGGGAGACGGGGCCGAACAGGGTGACGGAGGGGGTGCCGTGGGCGACCGCGAGATGGGCCAGGCCGGTGTCGCCGCTGAGTACCAGGGACGCCTCGGCCACCAGCGCGGACAGCTCCCGGTAGGGAAGGCCGCCGGCGAGCACGTCGCCGGCGCGCTGTCCGCCGCGCTCGGCGACCGAACGCACCAGGGCCTCCTCGCCGGGGCCGCCGGTGAGCACCACGTGGTGCCCGGCCGCGCGCAGGCACCGTACGACGGTGGCGAACCGCTCCCCCGGCCAGCGGCGCGCGCCGGAGGCCGCGCCGGGGTGCACGACGACGGCGCCCGGCGCCCGGGACCGGGTGCCGGGCCCGGGCAGCCGCAGATCCAGGGGGTCGGCCCGGATGCCGTAGGCGTGCAGGAAGGCGCACCAGCGGTCCCGTTCGTGTGCCCGGGCCTGCCACGGCGGGCCGTCCGGGCAGGCGTGGGCGAGCAGCCGGTGCGGGTGCACGGCGGCGAGGGCGTCGCGGCTCTCGGGGCCGTTGCCGTGCAGGTCGATCGCTAGGTCGGGCGGCGGGCCGGTCCAGTGCGTGAGGGAGGGCACCGCCCGTCCGGGGGCCTCGGCCGGGAACACGGCGTCGATCGCCCCGGTGGCGAGGGCCGGCTCGGTCAGGCCCGGGGGCTGGGCGAGCAGGATGCGGTGGCCGGGAAAGGCCCGGCGGATGCCCCGCAGCGCGGGGACACCGGCCAGCAGGTCACCGAGGCCCAGCGCGCGCAGCACCAGGACGGTCGGGTGGGGCGGGGTGTCGTTCACCGAGCGGGTTCCTCCCAGGGTGTCGCGAGCGGGGCCGGACGGTGGGCGGGTACCACGTCGTGGCCGGGGAAAGCGTGCCGGGTGGGTGCCGGGCCGGGTGGGCGGCGGGAGTCACCCGGGGCGGCCTGCGGTGGGGTGGGGGCCAGGGCGGCGCGGCGGGCCAGGCCTGTGGTGGAGCGGCCGTCGAGGTAGGGGAGCAGCAGGACCTGGCCGCCCCAGCTCTCCACCAGGGGCTGTTCGGGCAGTTCGGTGCGGGCGTAGTCGCCGCCCTTGGCCCAGATGTGCGGGCGGAGTTCGCCGAGGATGCGTTCGGGCGTGTCCTCGTCGAACACGGCGACCGCGTCGACACACTCCAGTGCGCGCAGCACCCGGACCCGGTCGGCCGCCGGCACCAGGGGGCGGCCGGCGCCCTTGCGGCGGCGCACGGAGTCGTCGGAGTTCACGCAGACGATCAGGCAGTCGCCGGCCCGGCGGGCGGCCTGGAGGAGGGCGACGTGGCCGGCGTGCAGCAGGTCGAAGCAGCCGCCCGCGGCGACGACGGTGCCGCCCGCGGTCCGGACCCGGGCGGCCAGGCGCACGGCGTCCCCGGTGATGTCGCCGTCCGCCGGGGCGGGCTCGGGCGTGTCCGGCCGCTCCTCGGTGGCGACCGCGCGGGCGCCACCCTCGGCGACGTAGCGGGTCGCGGCGTGCACGGCGGCCTGCACGGCGGCCTCGGTGAGCGCGCCGTCGGCGAGTTCGCCGGCCGCCGCCGCGGCGAACCGGTCGCCGGCGCCGCAGGCGTCGCCGGCCACGGCGGCCGGGGTCGGTACCAGCAGCGGGGTCTCGCCGTGGGAGAGCAGTGCGCCGCGCTCGCCGAGGGTCACGACGACGGCCTGCGCCTGCCAGGCCCGCACGAGGGTGCGGGCGTCCCGGGCGGCGGTGCGCAAGCCGGCCGCGTCGCCGGAACCGCCGGAGTCCAGGTGCCGGGCGAAGGCGCGGGCCTCCTGCGCGGAGGGCGTGGCGAGTCGGACGCCAGCGACCGGGGGCAGGCCGCGGACATGGGGGTCCCAGACCAGGGGGGCCGTCGCCCGGCCGAGGGCGTCGCGCAGGACGTCGGCCGTGCCCCGGCCGTAGTCGGCGACCAGGAGGCCGGCGGCACCGGTGACGGCGTCCTCGGCGGCCCCCGTCGCCGCGCGGGCGCGTCCGTCGCCGTCGTCCAGGCGGAGCAGCGGCCGGTCGCCGGCCATGACCCGGGTCTTGCTGCTCAGGGCGCCCTCCAGCGGCACCTCCACCAGCTCAACGCGGCCGGCCAGCAGGCCCCGCAGGGTGTCGCTGGCGCTGTCGTCGCCGAGCGCGGTGACCAGCGTGACCGGGCGGCCGTCGGCGGCGGCGAGGCAGGCGGCCAGGGCCGCGCCGCCGGGGCGGGAGCTGCGCCGGGTGCCGTGCACCACCGGCACGGGGGCGTCCGGGGCCAGGCGCTCGGCCCGGCCGCACAGGTCGTGGTCGAGCAGCGCGTCGCCCACGACGACCAGCGGTGTGCGCGTGCTCGTCATGCGTGTCCCTTCCGGTGGACGACGGGCCCGCCGGGCGTGGACCGGCCGACGGTACGGGCCCGGCCGATGTCGCCCGGCCTGCCGCCCACCGCCTCGCGGCCGGCCCGGTCGGCGTCCCCGCGTTCGACGGCCTGGTCGAAGGCCTCGCACAGCATGTGCACGGCCACCAGGTGGAGTTCCTGCACGGTGGCGGCCACCGGCGCGTCCACGCACAGCGCGTCGTCGGCGCCGAGCTGGAGCGGGTTGGGTGCCCGGCCGGTCAGCGCCCACACCGTGATGCCCAGATGGCGGGCGCGGTCGGCGGCGGTCAGCAGGTTGGCGCTCGCGCCGCTGGTGGACAGCAGCATGAGCACGTCGCCGGGGCGGCCGTGGGCGACGGTCTGCCGGGCGAAGATCTCCTGGACGCCGTAGTCGTTGGCGATCGCGGTCGTGGAGGAGGTGTCGGCGTGCAGGGCGACCGCGGAGAACGGCGGCCGGTCGTCGCGGTAGCGGCCGACGAGTTCGGCCGTCAGGTGCTGTGCCTGGGCGGCGCTGCCGCCGTTGCCCGCGACGAGCAGCCGGGCCCCGGCGCCCAGGCGGCGGGCGAGTTCGGTGCCCCACCGTTCGATGAGGGAGCCGTGGTCGCGGAAGGCGTCCAGGGCCTTGGCGAGGTCGTCGCAGTGCGTGGCGTCGCCGGCGGTCTTCATCGCATCACCCCCGAGAGCCAGGGGGCCGAGGCGACGGCGCCGTACACCCCCGCCACTCCGTCCGCCACCCGGTCCCAGGTGTAGTGGCTCAGCACCCGCTGCCGGCCCGCGGCTCCGTACCGGGCGAGCCGGTCGGGGTCGGCGAGGAGCCCGCGCACGACCGCACCGAGGCCGTAGTCGTCGTCGGCCGGGACCAGGACGCCCGTGGTGCCGTCCACGACCGTGTCGAGCTGGCCGCCGACCGCGGTGGCGACGACCGGCGTGGCGCAGGCCATGGCCTCCAGCGGGACGATGCCGAACGGCTCGTAGCGGGACAGGGACAGGACGAGGTCGGCGCCGGCCATCAGCCGGGGCATGCGGGCCCGGCCGACCCCGCCGAGCAGGGTGACGCGGTCGCCGACGCCGTACTCGCCGGCGACGGCGTAGAGGCGTCGGGCCTCGGGATCGGTGCCGAGCAGATCGGCCTCGGGACCGCCGGCGACGATCAGTTCGGCGTCGGGGATGTCGGCCAGGGCGCGGATGGCGCGGTCGAAGCCCTTGCGGGGGACCAGCCGGCCGACGGACAGCAGCCGCCTGCGCGCGCCGGCCGGGCGGGTGAGGGCGGCGGGCGCGAACTGGTCGGGATCGACCCCGCAGGGCACGACGCTGATCCGGTCCTCGTCCAGGCCCATGGCCTTCAGTTCGGCCACCTCGTCGCTGCAGGTGGCGATGATGCGGGCGCACTCGTGGCCGACGGCCTCCTCGATGGCCAGGCGCTGTGGCGGGCTGGTGTCGGCGGCTCCCTGGTAGCGCTTCTTCACCGTGCCCAGCGCGTGGTACGTCTGCACGACCGGGATGCCGAGCCCCCGGGCGCCGGACAGAGCGGCCAGGCCCGACATCCAGAAGTGGGAGTGCACCACGTCCGGTGGGCTCAGCGACCACTGCTGGGCCAGGAAGGTCCCGAACTCGACCATGTGGGGCAGCAGTTCGTCCTTGGGGACGGGTACGGGCGGTCCGGCGGGCACGTGCACCACCTGTACGCCGTCGATGAGGGTCACCCGATCCGGCAGGCCCGCCGAGTCCCGCCGGGTGTACACCGTGACCCGGTATCCCTTTCTGGCGAGCTGCCGGGCGACCTGGGCCACGTACACGTTCTGGCCGCCCGCGTCCGGTCCGCCGAGCGCGGCCAGCGGGCTGGCGTGCTCGGAGACCATGGCGATGCGTCCGGCCGTGTGCGGAATGCGGCTCATCGGGTGACCTCCTTGATCAGGCGCTCCCAGTCGTCCAGGAAGCGCCGCTCTCCGTAGCGGGCGTGTGCCGCGGCCCGGGCGGCCGCGCCGGTGCGGCGGGCGAGTTCGGGTTCGGCGAGGAAGGCCCGGACGGCGTCCTCCAGTACGTCGAGGCGGTTCGAGACCACCCCGGCGCCCTCGGGCACCGCCTCGCGCACCTCGGTGGTGTCGAGGGCGACCACCGGCATGCCCAGGAACATCGCCTCCAGCAGCGACAGCCCGAGCGAGGTCCAGCGCACCGGGTGCAGATAGAGCCGGCAACGGGCCATCTCGCGGTGGAGTTCGTGCTGGGGCAGGTCGCGGGTGCGGCAGCGTTCGGGCGGCAGGTCCAGGTGTTCGGCGAGTCCTTCGGTGCGCATGCCGAAGACGTCCAGCGGCGCGGACCGGGCGAACCGGGGCAGCAGGTCGGTGCCGGTCGTACGGCCCCTGCGCAGGGGCTCGTTGACCACGACGGCCGCGCGGCGTTCGGTGCCGGTCCAGCGGTGGCCGGGGTCGACGATGCCGTGCTCCACGACCTCGGTGGGGGCCTGGGCGCTGTCCCACATCAGCCGGTTGAAGTGGGTGACGTGGACGATCGGGATCGCCGACTGCCCAGCCAGCGGGTGGAGTTGACGCTCGGGGGACTCGTCGGGGCTGTTGTGCTCGACGTACACGGCGGGCACGTCCACGCCGGGCCGGCGGCCGGTCCAGCGCAGGGCGAGGTCGAGTTCGTGCGGCCGTTGCAGCACCATCAGGTCGATGTCGCAGTCCCACAGCTGCTTCGGGGTCCGCTCCTGGACGGTCTGCGGCCAGTCCCAGGTCACGGCCCGGCCCAGCCCGTCGGGTCCGCGGTCGTCGGTGACCGGGACGAGGTAGGTGTGCGGGCCCTGCACGAAGGCGGTGAGCCACGATCCGTGCACGTGCCAGACGAGGATGTTCATGTGTGCCGCTCCTGGATGAGCTTGTGCACCGCGCGCACCACGTCCTGACCGGTGACCTCGTCCAGACAAGGGTGTCCGGGCACGGGGCAGGTCAGCGCCCGGGTGTTCGCGCACGGCGCCGACTGGTCCCCGAGCAGGATGGTGGGGACGCCGTACGGGGCCCAGCGCTCGGCCGGGACCACGGGCGCGAAGAGGGACACGACCGGCGTGCCGACGGCGGCGGCGAGATGGGCGGGCCCGGTGTTGGCGCTGATGACGACGTCGGCCATGCGGAGGACCCCGGCGAGGGTGCGCGGGCTCGTCCGCCCGCCGAGATCGACGCCCGCGTCCCCGCTCACGCACCGGGTGAGCACCCGCTCGTGCGGGCCGCCGGTGACGACCACGCGGTGCCCGGCGTCGGCGAGCAGGGCCACCGCGTCCGCGCAGCGCCGTGGATGCCAGGCGCGGGCGGGGGCGCTGGCTCCGGGGTGCAGCACGACGTACGGGCCGTTGCCGGTCAGGCCGCTGGTGTCCGGGGGCGGCAGGACGCGCAGCCGGCCCTCGTCCCCGGGGGGCGGCCGGAAGCCCATGGCGGCGGCGGTGTCGAGGCCCGCCTCGACCTCGTGGCGGCCCGGCAGCCGGCGGTGACGTACGTCGAGCAGCCGCCCGGGGTGGTCGACGCTGTCGGCGCCGATCCGGCCGATGCCGGCCAGCCGCAGCAGCAGTGCGGTGGGCAGGGGGCTCTGGTGGAAGGAGGTGAGGACGAGCGCGGTGTCGAAGGCCCCGGCGCGCAGCCGGCCGAGCAGGGCGTCGATGTCCGGCACGCTCACATCGGGCGGGTCGAATCCCTCCCAGGGCGCCTCCCAGACCAGTACCTCGTCGACATCGGGCAGCAGGTGCGCGGCGTCGGCGCCGCGCGGACCGCACAGCATGGTGACGTGCGTGCTGTGGGCGGCGACGGCACGCACGGCCGGACCGGCGAGCAGCACATCACCGAAGCTGTCGAGCCGGACGACGAGGGCCTTCACCTCGACCGCCTCCTTCCGGGCGTCGGCCCCCCCGAGGTGCCCTCGCGGCACCCAGGCCGGCCGCCGGTCCGCCAGGAGATCCCCCTCGGAGGGCCACACCCGCCCCTGGTCCACCGCGTCCGGCTCGGAGGGCCACACCCGCCCCCGGACCACCGCGTCCGGCTCGGAGGGCCGCACCCGGCCCGGCACTGCGGGGTCCCGCCAGGACGGCCGCATCCCGGCCGGATCCCACGCGTCCGGCGCGGGCGACCACGGCCGATCACGGACCGCCTCCTGCCGGGACGGCCACGTCCCGGCCGCATCCCACGCGTCCGGCGCGGGCGACCACGCCCGATCACGGACCGCCTCCCGCCAGGACGGCCGCATCCCGGCCGGGCCCGGCATGTCCAGTGGGGACGAGCACCTTTGATCAGAGTTGGTCGCGTCCCCCGGCGGGGTCCGCTTCCCCGTCCCCCCGAGCGCCCTGCGGACCGCGGTGAGCGCGTCAGGGGCGGTCCGGTCGGCGAAACGTGCCACCTCCGCCGGCGCCGTGGCCTCGTTCGGTACGAGGATGCCGTGGGCGCCCGCCGCGCGGGCCGCCAGCACGTCCGCCGCGATGTCGCCGATCACCAGGCACGCGGCGGGCGGGACGCCGAGGCGCGCGGCGGCGTTGAGGATCAGGCCGGGGCGGGGCTTGCGGCAGGCGCAGCCGGCGTCCGGGGCGTGCGGGCAGAACACCCAGGTGTCCAGGCCGCCCAGCAGGGCGTCGGCGCGCTCGTTGACCCGGTGTACGTCGTCGGCGGTGAGCAGTCCGCGTCCGATGCCGGACTGGTTGCTGACCACCCCGGTGGCCAGGCCGTGGGAACGCGAGAGCGCGACGGCCGCCTCGGCTCCGGGCAGGAGCCGGACGCGGTCGGGGTCGCCGTTGTAGGGCACGTCCTCCACGAGGGTGCCGTCGCGGTCGAACAGGACGGCGGTGAAGGGGATCACCCGGCACCTCCCAGGGGTTCGGCGTGCCGGTGGCGGACGACTCCGCGCAGCCAGTGCCGGACAGCGAGGGGCGGGATGAGCACGCTGGTGCCGAGCATCCCAGCGATCTCGCGGGCAGTACGGGGGCCGGGCAGGATCCGGGCGAGGGCGAACTCGGCGGTACCGAGCGTCCACAGGGCCGCGCAGACGGCCGCGGCGCGCCGGCGGCCGGCCGACGCACAGGCGGCCGCGGCGAGAGCGGCACCGGTCACGGCCAGGTGGCGGGGCAGCCGGCCGCGCGGTGCCTGGGCGCGGTCCCACCAGTCGCGGCCGTGCAGGCGGTTCATCAACGCGTCGTCGGCGTTGCCGCGCTGCGCGGGCAGCGAGGCCCACCAGTGGGCCGGGCGGACCGGGTGGCAGGTCGTCCGACGGCCCCGCCGCAGCGTCCAGCCGGCCCGCTGCACCCGCAGGGCGAGGTCGGCGTCCTCGCGGAAGGCGCGTGGGAAGCGTTCGTCGAAGCCGCCCGTCCGGGCGAGCGCGTCGGTGCGGTAGGCCATGTCGGCGGTGGCCCAGGCGGCGTTCTCCAGGCCCTTGGTGCCTCGTTCCCAGTCGGTGGGCCGGCGGTCCAGGGGCAGGGGGACACGCAGCTGTCCCTGGATGCCGCCGACGTCCTCTCCCGCCTCGTGCAGGTCCTGGGCGAGCAGCCGGGACCAGTCCGGAAACACCTGGACGTCGTCGTCGAGGAAGACCGTCCAGGGGGTCGCGACGCTGCGCCAGCCGGCGTTGCGGGCGGCGGCCGGGCCCTTGCCGCCGGTGCGCAGGGTCCGTATTCGGTCCAGCAGGGGCCCGGCCGCCGCCAGCGGCAGGTCGCCGTCGCACTCGGGCCGGTCGTCCACCACGATCACCTCGTGCGGCGGGTGCCCTTCGGCCTCGGCGAGCGCGCGCAGGCACTCGGCGAGACAGGGGCGGCCGATCGTCGGGACGACGACGGTGTAGGCGGGCGCGCCGGTCATGCGAACGCCTTCCCGCGGCGTATCGCGAACGGTCCGAGCACCAGCAGGTCAACAGGGGCCGAGCCGAAGCACTCCAAGGCGTCCCTCGGGTCGTCGACCATGGGCCGACCGGCGGTGTTCAGGCTGGTGTTGACGACCACCGGCAGTCCGGTGCGCCGCTCGAATCCGTCGATCATCCGCGCGACGAGGGGCTCCTGGGCGCGGTCGACGGTCTGGATGCGGGCGGTGCCGTCGACGTGGACCACGGCCGGGATGCGGGTCTTCCAGTCGGCGGCCACCTCGTGCACGAAGAGCATGTGCGGGCTGGGCAGCGGTCCGTCGAAGATCCCGGCCGCGCGTTCCGCGAGCACCATGGGCGCGACCGGCCGGAACTCCTCGCGCCCCTTGACCGCGTTGAGCCGCTCCAGGTTCGCGGCGTTACCGGGGTGGGCCAGCAGTGAGCGGTGGCCGAGCGCGCGCGGCCCGTACTCGCTGCGGCCCTGGAACCAGGCCACGATCCCGTCGGCGGCCAGCGCCTCGGCGGCCGTCTCGGCGATGTCGGCGGGCTCCTCGTACGGTACGGCCGCCCGCTCCAGCCACTGCCGCAGCTCGGCGTCGCTCCAGCCGCGGCCGAGCGCCGCGGTCGGCATCGGCTCCAGGGTGTCCTTCTGGCCGGCCACATGCGCGGCCGCGCCGAGGGCCGTACCGGCGTCTCCGGCGGCGGGCTGCACCCACACGTGCCGGAAGCCGCTCTCCCGCCACAGCCGGGTGTTGGCGACGCAGTTCAGCGCGACACCGCCGGCCATGGTCAGCGCGTCCTCGCCGGTACGCTCACGCAGCCAACGGGCCAGGGCGAGCATGGCCTCCTCCAGGCAGAGCTGGGCGCTGGCCGCGAGGTCGGCGTGGTCCCGGCTCCAGGCTCCGCCGGCCGGGCGGGCCGGGACGAGATCGGACCAGGGGACCGGCCGGGCGCGGAAACCGCCCCGCTCGTCCGCCCGGACGTACTCCCGCAGGCGGTCGGCGAAGCGCGGGGTGCCGTAGGAGGCGAGCGCCATCACCTTGAACTCGTCGCTGCTGCGCAGGAATCCGAGGTGCTGGGTGAGGTCCTCGTAGAACAGGCCCAGGGAGTCGGGCAGTTGCTGGGTGCCGAGGACGGTCAGCTCGCGGTTGGTGTAGCGGCCGGCCAGATGGGAGCCGCACTCGCCGCGGCCGTCGAGGACGAGGACGGCGCAGTCCGGGTAGGGCGAGACCGGCCCGGCGGAGGCGGCGTGCGCCACGTGGTGGGGCACGAACCGCACCTTGGCCGGGTCGAGCCCCGGCAGGGCTTCGGCGAGGAAGTCGGGGGCCTGGCGGGCGTATTCCTGGCGCAGGTGGTCCCAGGGGTCGTCGAGGCCCATCCGCTCGGCGGGGCGGGCGAGCGAGGGATCGTAGGAGTAGGCGACGGCGTCCAGGTCGGACGGCGCGAGGCCGGCCTGTTCCAGGCACCAGCGCGCGGACAGCTCCGGCAGCTCCCACGCGGAGAAGGGAACGGGCCGCTTGCCGTGTTTGCGGCGCGAGAACCGCTCCTCCTCCGCCGCGGCCACGACCCTGCCGTCGGTGAGCAGGGCGGCCGCGGGGTCGTGGAAGAGTGCGTTGATACCGAGGACGTGCATGCGCTGTCTCCAGAACGCGGGCGGTCGGGGGTCAGGAGTGCGGGTCCGGATCCTCCTCGCGCCGTGGCGGTCGCGGGGGCTGCGCGGCGAAGTAGGCGATGGTCTGCTTCAGCCCCTCCTCCCAGGGGATCTGGGGCGACCAGCCGAGCAGTTCGCGGGCGAGGGCGGTGTCGGGGCGACGCCGTCCGGGGTCGTCGACGGGCCGGTCGACGAACGCGATCGGGGACCGGGAGCCGGTGAGGGCGACGACCCGGCGGGCCAGGTCGGCGACGGTGATCTCGTCGCTGCCGCCGATGTTCACCGGCCGCACGGACCTGCTCGCGGCCACCCGCAGCACGCCGTCGACGGTGTCGTCCACGTAGCACAGCGAGCGGGTCTGGCTGCCGTCGCCGGTCACGGTGACGGGCTCGCCGGCGAGGGCCTGGCAGATGAAGGTGGGCACCGCGCGCCCGTCGTGGGCCCGCATCCGCGGCCCGTAGGTGTTGAACAGCCGCACGATCCCGGCGTCGGTGCTCCTGGTGCCGGCGTGCGCGGTGACGAGTGCCTCGGCGAACCGCTTGGACTCGTCGTACACGCTGCGCGGCCCGACCGGGTTCACATTGCCCCAGTAGCCCTCGTGCTGCGGGTGCACCAGAGGATCGCCGTACACCTCGGAGGTGGACGCCAGCAGCAGCCGCGCCCCGTCGCGCTCGGCGATCGCGAGCGCGTTGCGGGTGCCGAGGCTGCCGACGTCCAGGGTCTCCAGGGGCAGGCGCAGATAGTCGGCCGGCGAGGCGGGGCAGGCGAAGTGCAGTACGAGGTCGTACGGCCCCGGCAGCAGCTCCACGCAATCGGGCGCGGAGACGTCGAGTTGGACGAACCGGAAACCGGGCCGGTCCGCGAAAGAGGCGACGTTCGCACGCCGCCCGCACGCGAGATTGTCGGCACAGTCGACTTCAACCCCCGAATCCAGCAGCCTTTCGCACAGATGGGAGCCGAGAAAGCCGGCGCCTCCGGTCACAAGGGCGCGCCGCCAGAAAAACGGTGTGTCACCAGTCATGGGGGCTGTTCCTTCGTCCACGTCGTCGCGCCCCGGGAACGCTCCTGGCTGGACGTTCGGCGCGTACCGCGTCGCCGGGCCCGAACATGTCGGCCCGCTGAGGAATGTGCTGGGGAAATGAGGACAGGGCTCGGTCCCACTGGTCCGGAGGACCGCCCTGTTCGGCCGCCGCTTGCTGGACGGCACTGGCACTGTGTTCCCCTGCCAGTTGGTTTCACACGTTGCATTCTTATTGTCGGGAAGCCCGGGTACTCGCGCGACTTCAACGACGTCAGAGCAGGTGGAGACGGCCGGCGGCAACGCCCGAAGAGAGCCGGAGACGGCCATGCACGACGAGGTCACCGCGGCGCTGCTGCGTGCTCTGCGGCAGCCCGGCCGGTCCCCCCGGGCGCGTGCTGCTGACCGGCTGGTTCAGCTTCCGGGAGGGGGAGGCGACGGCCGGGGACGTACTCGCCCAGCGGCACGCGTCGGCCGAGCTGAACCGGGCGGGCATCCGGCACGACACCGCGTGGAGCCCGGGCTTCCGTCCCGGCGAGCTGTCGCTGGAGACGGCCCGGCCGGAGGCGTACGACACGGTGCTCTTCGTGTGCGGCCCGGTGCACGGACCCCAAGTCACCGCGCTCCATGCCAGGTTCAGGACCTGTCGGCGACTCGCCGCCGGCGTCTCGGTCGTCGATCCGGCGGACCCCGCGGCCACCGGTTTCCACGAGATCATCGCCCGGGACGGAACCGCGGCCCCGGCCCGGCGTGACTTCGCGGCCACGGCCCCGGCGGGCCCGCTGCCGCCCGTGGCCGGGGTGGTGCTCTCCCACGGGCAGGGCGAGTACAGCGCCCGCCGCCGGCACGAGGAGGTCAACGCGCGGCTCACCGGCTGGCTGGCCGGCAAGGACTGCGCGCGTCTGTCGGCCGACACCCGCCTGGCCGCGGACGACTGGCGGCTGTGTGCCACGGCCGAGCAGTTCCTGGCGCTGGTCTCCCGCTGCGACCTCGTCGTCACCACCCGGCTGCACGGACTGGTGCCGGCGCTGCGCACCGGCACTCCGGTGATCGCCGTCGATCCGGTCGCGGGCGGCGCCAAGGTCGGCGCCCAGGCACGGGCGGTGGGCTGGCCGGCGCTGGTGGGCGCGGGGGCGCTGAGCGAGGAAGTGCTGGACCACTGGTGGCGGTGGGCACTGTCGGGCGCGGGCCGGCTGGCCGCGGCCCGGCACTCGGTGCGGTGATCCCGCGCGGATGCGCCGTGTAGCGCGGCGTGCGCGGGGCACTCGACGCGGCGACGGCAGGCCGCTCATGGGCCGCCGCGATGTCTCGCAGGAGGTGACGACATGGGTCACGGCGGAAACGTCATCCAGGAGCTGACGACCGATCACCGTGAGGTGGAGGAGATCTTCGGCCGTATCGAGGCGCTGCCGCCCGGTTCCAAGGACCGCAAGGACCTCGCCGACCAGGCGACGATCGAGCTGGTACGGCACTCGGTCGCGGAGGAGTCCTATCTGTACCCGGCGGTGCGCAAGCACATCACGGGCGGGGACGCCATCGCCGACAAGGAGATCGAGGACCACGCCAAGGCCGAGCGGATCATGAAGGACTTGGAGGGCCTGCAGGCGGACGACGCCCGGTTCGACACGCTCATGGCACAGCTGATGAGCGAGATCCGGTCCCATGTGATGGACGAGGAGCAGAACCTCTTCCCGAAGATGGAGGCCGCCTGCCCGGCGGACGCGCTGATGGACCTCGGCGACAAGGTGCGCCGCGCGAAGAAGATGGCTCCGACCCGTCCGCACCCCTCGGCACCGGACACTCCCCCGGCCAACAAGCTGCTGGCCCCGGGAGCGGGCCTGGTCGACAGGATGCGCGACGCGCTGTCGGGGCGGGGCAAGGAGAGCTGAGGGTGGGGCGGGGGCGGCTGGGTCGGGGCGAGGTCCGGTACGGCTACGCCCTGAGCCCGGGGAGCGTGGTCGGTTAACCGGGCGCCTGAGCCAGGGTGCCTGGCCGGTCGACCGGCCCGATCCGCCGGGCCCCGGCGCCGCGCCCAAGGGCCGAGGCGCCGGGGTTTTGGCACGCGCAGAGGCCGGACGCCGCTGCCCCCGCCCAAACGCCTGATCGGACCGAGGACGCCGCAACATGCGGTGACCGGACGCCCGCTCCCCGTGGCTCCTGGCTCCCAGCGCCAAAAGGCGAGTACCGTGCCGGCTGGTCGTGCGTGGAGCGTCCCGACGCGCAGGCCGGACTCCGTGCACCCGCCTGGCCATGACGTTGGCGGGCGGGGCGCCGGGGGGTCTGCCGGCGGGATCGGGATCGTGCGGCACGGCGTCTGTGGTACGGGATCCGTGAACGGGACCGCCTCGCGCCGAGGCACGCCGTAGCACCGAATCACCGACGCGCCGACGGCTCGTCGGCCGAACGCCGCTCCGATTACCAGCTCACCGCCGGCCGCCAGCCGTACACGCGTCCGCGGTCACCGGTGATCACTCACGCGTCTCCGGCGTGCCCGGGGAGGCAGCGTCCCGAACGCCCGGACCGCGCCGTCCTCCTACCCCACCACGAAATGCACGGCCTCAGAGCCACGGCCGCACATTTTCCCCGGCGCGGCAGCGGGAACGGTGGCGGACCGCGCGGCACAGGAGGCGGAACGCCTGGAAGAGGGTCAGGGGCCAGAGCAACGCGAAGCAGCACAGCAGTGCGGGGTCCGAAGTGCGGACCCCCATGACCGCCACGAACGCCGAGGCGATGCCCAGCAGCAGCACCGCGACCGGCAGCCACACCTCTCGATGGGGGTCGCCCATGCGGCGTGCGAACCTGCGGTCCTGCCTGAGGGAGCTCTCGATCTGCAGCAGCGCGATCCGTTCGCGCGGCGACAGGCGTACCTCGTCGTGCATCTCCCACGTCTCCCAGTCGTCCACGGCAACGGCACCTCCTTCGCCCATCGGCGGTTTCCGCCCGGACGCCCGGGTTCCCCGGACGGCCGGGGACGATGCGGAGCCGCATACGGGACCTCGGACTCGTACCGAGGGCGTGCCGCAGCGTGTCGGCGCCGACCGCCCGCCGCACCAGACGCCGCAGCCGGGGGCGGCACACCGGACCGGGTCATGCGCTCACTCAGCGTGCACGATTCGGACCCGACCCCCGCGTTTCCACGGCAACGCCTTCCAGCACCACACGCCACCGGAACCGCGCGAGAATTGAAGAGGCACACCACACCGACTCCGATGAAGGGAGGAGGGGAAATGGCCGCGACAGCGGAGACACCGCAAAAGCAAACCCATGAGGGCGACGGCGCGGGTCTGCATCTGCGCATGCGCACGCTGCATCCTCCGGTGCCGATTCCGTACCTCACCAAGGGAGAGGTGACGGAAACGGACCGGGCGACGACGGCACGCATGCCTGGTGCGCCCTCCGTCAAGGATCTCGCGTTCTACGGCGGCCTCGGAGCACTGGCCGTGGCGGGGGCACTGGACTGGCCCGTCGCCGTCGCCGTCGGCGGAGCCACCTGGCTGCTACGCAGCGGGCGGAAGGAGAAGGAGGAGAGGCAGGCAGCAGGCGCCCAGACATAGGCGTCCAGACGTGGAGTCCGGGGCCGGGCCGTTCGATCGGCGGGGAGGGCCTCCGGACGAGAACCAGTGGCGCACGGCGGCGTGAGCGCTGCCGGGCGCCGGGGGTGTTATACGGCGGCGACCGGTGCGAAGGCCTTCCGCAGATAGGGCGAGTAAGCGGACCACAGCTGCCACACGAGGCGCAGGATGATCGCCTCGACGAGCGCAACGAGAATCTTCGTTGCCACGGCTGCCAGTATCTCGGCCATGTTGGTTGACTTTCTGTTCTCGGATTGCGGGTGTCCGAAACCAGACAATGCAGCTTTTTCCTGCGCCCTGGGTGCTCCGCAGGCGTACTTTCGACAGACCTCAGGTGAACAGACGGTGCAAGACCGTGAAAACGGCCGTTCTCCCGGCACGGCTCGACTCACTGCCACGACCGGGAGCAAGTGGTTCCGTCACGGTCGAGGCGACCCTCCAGGCCCGGGCGCAAGCCGGCTGAGGCGGGACAGCGCGCCGCTCAGCCAAGCGAGCGGGACGGCGGCGAGGGCGGCTGCGGCTGACGGCAGCGGCGCCGGCTCATCGGCCGCAACCGCCGCATCGGCCGAGGAGGGGAGCCAGCCCGTATCGGCCAGGCGACACGAGAGCGGCTTCAGAGCCGGGTGGAGGAGGGCGGCGGCGGTGATGGCCGCCAGGACGATGCCCCAGCCGACGGGGCCCAGGGGCGTGGAGCCGAAGAACTGGCTGACGCCCGGTGTCTGAATGATGCCGACGAGCACGGCGGCCGACCCGATCGTGGCGGCGAGCACCTGGCGGTCCGCGCCACCGCTGGTCAGTGTCTGAGCGAGCTGGGTACCGACCACGGCGGCCAACGCCGCGGTGGCGGCACGGCGTTGGGTGCCGGTGAAGCGGGCGGCCGTCCAGGCCAGCCCCGCGCCGAGAGCCGTGGTGAGCCCGCGCTGCAGCATCTCCTCGGTGAGTGCGGTGCCCAGCGACTGGTGGGGGCCCTCCTGGAGCAGCTCTTCCCCGGTGCTCTCGGCCGGAGTGCGTACGGCGATGGAGAGCGCGGGGGCGAGGTCGGTGAGGAGGTTGACCAACATGATCTGGCGGGCGCTCAGCGGTGAACTGCCGGCCAGCGCGGAGGCGAGGACGCTGAAGGTGACCTCACCGAGGTTGCCGCCGATCAGAATGGCCAGCGCGGTCCTGACCGAGGTCCACATCGCCCGGCCCTCGGTCAGGGCCGTGACGATCGTCTCCAGTCGGTCGTCACCGATGACCAGATCGGCGGCGGCCGTGGCCGCGGGAGTGCCACGCCGCCCCAGGGCGATGCCGACGTCGGCGAGGCGGATGGCGGGGGCGTCGTTGGCGCCGTCGCCGGTCATCGCCACCACCCGGCCCAGACGCTGGAACGCCTCCACGATACGGACCTTGTGGCGCGGAGTGCACCGGGCGACCACACTCACCGTCGGCAGCAGCGCGTCCAGCGCGTCGTCGTCGAGCTCGTCCAACTCCGGCCCGGTGCACACGGTCTGCTCCGGCTCACCGGTGACCGAGACTGCGATTGCCTCGGCGGTGGCGGCATGGTCCCCGGTGAGCAGGAGCGTGCGCACCCCGGCCGCGCGCAGCCGGGCGGTGGCCGGCGCCGCCCCGGGGCGCACCGGGTCGGCCAGCACGAGGAAACCGACGAAGACCAGGTCCTGCACCGCGTCGTCTGCAAGCTCCTCTGCAAGCTCCTCGCCCGGACGCAGGGTTCGTTCGGCGACGGCGAGGACGCGGCGGCCGGCGGCGGCGAGCTCCTCGGTCGCCAGAGTGAGCGCCTTGTGCCCCGCGTCGTCCAGCACGGTCTCCGCCCCGTTCAGTCGTCTGCGCCGGCAGCGGGCCAGCACCGTCTCGGGTGCGCCCTTGATGCTGAGCAGGGTGGAGCCGGCGGTGCGGCCCGCCGTCGCATGGTAGGCGCGGGACGGGTCGAAGGGCAGGGTGCCGGTGCGCCGCCAGCGAGGCGCGCCGCGCCCGACCGACACCCGGGCCCGGCGGGCCCCCTCGTCCACCGCCCGGTCGGTCTGGTGGGCCAGCGGTTCCGACTGCCGGGCGGCGGGGGTGGCACGGAGCGCGGCGGCCAGAACCTCTCTGTGCCGCGGGCCGAGCCGGTCGAGGGGAAGGGTCCGCTCGCCGTCGCCGACGGCGACGAGCCGGAGATGACCTTCGGTGAGGGTGCCGGTCTTGTCGAAGCACAGCACGTCAGCCCGGCCCAGCGCCTCGATGGTGCGCGGGTTGCGCACCAGCGCGCCGTACTCGGCCAAGCGGCGCGCGGAGGCCAGCTGTGCCGCGTTGACCAGAAAGGGCAGCCCCTCGGGAACCGACGCCACGGCCAGGTTGACCGCAGAGGTCAGGCTCTCCGCCAGTGGGCGCCGGTGCAGCAGCCCGGCCCCGACCACCGCCGCCGCAGAGCCCGTCGCCACGGGCAGACTGGCCCTGGTCAGCGACGACAACCGTGCCTCGACCCCGGTCACGGGTGCCGCCTCCCGCGCACTGGCCATGGTGCGCCCGACCTCGGTGGCCGCCCCGGTGGCCACGACCACCGCAACCGCCTTCCCGGCCGACACGGTGGTGCCCTCGTAGAGCATCGAGCTGCGGTCGGTGAGCTGCGAGGCGACCACCGGAGCCGGGTCCTTGGGCACGGGCAGGGACTCGCCGGTCAGCGACGACTCGTCGACCTCCAGTCCGTCGGCCTCCAGCAGGCGGCAGTCGGCGGGCACCACGTCCTCGGGTCCGAGCAGGACGACGTCCCCCGGCACCAGTTCCTCGGCGGTGACCAGCCGCACGCCTCCCCCGCGCCGCACCCGTGCCCCGACCGCGGAGCGGGCGGTCAACTCGGCGAGAGCGCGCTCGGTCCTCACCCGCTGCACTCCGCCGACCAGCGCCGAGGCCGCGGTGATCAAGGCGACCAACACGGCGTCCGCGCTCGATCCCACGGCGGCCGCCAGAGCCGCACCGCCGGCGAGCACCGGTGTCAGCGGGTTGGCCAGCTCTTCGATGAACGCCGACGGCAGGGTGATCTGCGGCGTGCTGTCTCGCCACGGACCCTTGGCCCGCGCCGCCTCCTCCTCCGACAGCCCGTCGCTGCTCGAGCCCAGTCGGTCCAGGACCAGCTCGGACGGCATCAGATGCCAGGGCACCGTCTCGACGGAGGGAGTGACGGGGCGCGAGCACAGCTGCCGGGCGCGCCAGGCCCCCAGGCCGAAGGCGATTCCCCCGGCGGTGTTGCACGCCGCCTGCCCGCGCGAGCACGCCTGGGCGGCCGGTGCCCGCATCGCCGCGACCACGCCGATGCCGCTGCCGCTCGCGGCCAGCAGCGCACTCTCCCGGTCGACCTTGCGGGCCACGCCGACTCCGGCCAGGATCAGCGCGACCGAGTCCAGGTCGGTGCCGACGAGCAGGTGTGCGCCCCAGGCCGGCGGCTCCCCCTCCCGGTGGACGCCGATGCCGCAGTCGGACGCTCCCAGGGCACGGCGGTTCCCCGATACCAGCAGCACCACAGCACCGTCCGCCTGCAACGCGCGCACCGACGCCACCAGGTGGCCCTCCGCAGGCACCATGGCGTCGACGAATCCGAGCTCAGGACAGGGCTGGTCGCCGGCGAGGACCACGCGCAGACCCGAGCGGCGGGCCGCCGCCGCCAGAGCCTGCGCGCCCGGAAGCGTCTGCATCCCCACCCCCACCACGGCGACCAGGCGGCGCCGGCGAGCCAGGCCCAGTACCCGTTCACTGCTCCCGCGCCGGAGCCGGTCCGCGGCCCGGCGCCCGGTGCTGCCGGTCAGATCCAGGTTCTCCAGCGGGCCGAGCACCCAGCCCTCGCCGTCACGGTGGACCTGCGCCGGCGCGGCCGGGTCGAACAGGGCGAAGAGCCGGTCGGAGACCTGCTCGGGTGTGGTGCCGTCGAGCAGCACCAGTTCGGTCAGTTCGTAGCGGCGGCTGCGCAGCACGTCCGCGTCCAGGACCACGGTGTCCACCTGCCCCAGGCGGCGCAGCGCGCTGCGGTCCATGACCACGACGCCGCGCAAGGCGAGGAACCGGCCCAGGCTGGTGGCGAATCCTTCCCGTCCGGCGTGCGGCGCCTTCGGCACGCTGGACAGAGCCACCGCGAGCGCACGCCGCGGCCCTGCGTACGGCGTGGTCAGGGCGCCTGCGGCCGCGCCGGCCCCCATGGCCCGTCTGGCATAGCGCAGCGTCACGTCCTGGTGCTCCTGCGGCCGTTCCACGACGATCGGCTCGGCCTGCGCGTGCTCCGGCCCCGGTACCAGCCGCGGCTCCGCCAGGGACCACGCCTCGAGTGCCGCGTTCGCCTCCCGCCACTGCGCCACGCGCTGCACGACGTCGAGGACCAGCCCTCCGCCGCGCGTGGCCACGCCCTGGATCATCGCGTTCAGTACCGGGAGCACGGACTCGGTGCGCTCATGCCCGGCGAGCGCCGATGTCGCCAGTCTGCGCAGGCCCGGGTGGCACAGGGCCGCATTGGCCAGCGCCCCGACCTCCGCCGGCAGCGGCGTCCACGGCGACAGGCGCGCGGCCACCGTGAGCAGCAGCCCCGCGATGTCCGCCGCCAGGACCGGAAGCGCCGACCGCCGGCGCGGCCCCTCACCCGGATGGTGCGGTTGGGGACACCATTCGTCGAACGCCTCCGGCTCGGCGGTGCCGGCGGCCGCATCGGCCTCCGCTCGGGCGATGATCTCGATCAGCTCCCGCTGCGGCGGTGGCGGCGAGGCAAGCTCCACGACGACCCGCTCGGCCGCGGCGTTCACTCGCGCCCACAGCACACCGGGATGCTCCTCGAGTGCACGCTCCACGCTCCGCCCCACCCACATCCCGCGCGGGCCGCGTACCCCCCGCACCTCGATGTGGCGACGCCCCGAACGGGACCACACATCCCGCCGGTCCAGCCTGAGCAGCATGGCGGCCACATCGGCGGCCGCGCGTACACCTGTGGTCACCCCGGCCCCCAGACCCCTGCTGATCGGCGCCGGCAGCGGCAGCGGCAGACGCACCTCTGACAGCAGCGACATCCGCGTCCCACCTCCGGAACAGGCCGATCACTCGTCCCCCTGCGATCATCCTCACCCGCCCCGGACACACCCGCCCGCCATGTTGATCCGAACGGCTTGCTGTGGCTCGCAGGGCCGTGCGCCCGCCGGTAGCGTGTGCCGCGATGGGGGGGCAAAGCCCGGACCCACGAACGGATGTGAATCGTGACCACTCCGAAGACCGCTGCGAAACGCCCGAGCACACGGGCCACAGACCCGTCGCGCCCTGCCTCCAGGACCAACACGACGCAGCAGTCCGACGCCGAGCCGACCACGAAACCACCGAAGAGGACCTCCGCCGCGGCGTCCGGCGGACACACGATCACCATCACCCTGCCGGCGCTCGGCGAGGCGGCCACCAGGGTGGTGACCGCCGCGACGGTCCCCGTGGCCACCGCCCGCCGCCTGCTGCCCGCCAAAGGCGGCCTGCCCCTGTACGCCGGCCTCGGCGTACTGGCGGTCGTGGGCGCCGTCGAATGGCCGGTTGCGGCGGGTATCGGCATCGGCTACGCCGTCCTCCGGTCCAACGGCCTGCTCACACGGCCCGATGCACCGCATGTCCCCGCCAAGCCGCTCACGTCGACTCCGACAGCAGGTGAGCGCTGAAGCGTCCGACCCGCCGCGGAACATCGGCTCGGCATCAGCTGATCGAGTCGCTGACTTCTTGTCATCAGTCAAGGGGCACCGACGCCAGGGCGTGAACCTCGGACATCTGCAACAACCGGCCCTCGACGGTGCAGTTGCCGTTCGGCCCAGCTGAGTTCGCCGTGCGGTGTGCGCCGGTTCCCCATCGGGCGGGACGACTGCGAGACGAGGAGGAGTCCGCGGCCGTACTCGTCGCCGGTGCGGGGGATACGAAGGCGCGGCGATGGCGTCCCGCCGAATGATGTAGCCATCCGGACCACGCCGTTCCGGATGGCCTGCGCCCGGCTGCCAGGCCGATCACTACCGTCACCTGCGAAGCCGCGAAGGCTGACCGCCTCCACCACTCGGCGGGACACGACCGGCGCGGGTGGCCGAAGCCGGCGGGCGGCCGGGGGCCGGGCGCGGCCGGCCGCGGTCGAGGGGTCCGGAAGTTGCCAGGAGGCAGCCTGACTCGGGCCGTGCGAGCGGAATCGCGCGAGGAGCAGCGCACTGCCGTGGCGTTCCATGCCGACGTCGACGTCGATGTCGCGGCCGTGGCCCGGGCGCCGCGCGGCACGTGATTTTTCCGCGGCCGTCTTCAGTGTTCCACCTCGGGTCGACTGACCGCTACGCGCCGTGAACTCTCACGGCGGCAGGTGACCTTCAATGTCGCAAGGTCGATACTTCCTATAGCCGAAGCAGGCATCGAGTCAGTCAACAGCAGGTCCTGGGCCCAAGTCCTAACCTCCCGAGGAGACACCGATGAGGATGCTGATCAACGTCCCGGAGACCGTCGTGGCGGACGCGCTGCGCGGGATGGCGGCCGCGTATCCCGATCTGACCGTGGACGTGGAGAACCGGGTCATCGTCCGCCGGGACGCTCCGGTGGCCGGGCAGGTCGCGCTGGTGTCCGGTGGCGGGTCGGGGCACGAGCCGCTGCACGGCGGGTTCGTCGGCCCGGGCATGCTCTCCGCCGCCTGTCCCGGAGAGGTGTTCACCTCCCCGGTGCCGGACCAGATGGTGCGGGCCGCCGCGGCCGTGGACAGCGGCGCGGGTGTGTTGTTCGTCGTGAAGAACTACACCGGCGACGTGCTCAACTTCGACATGGCGGCCGAACTGGCCGAGGACGAGGGCATCCAGGTCGCCAAGGTGCTGGTCAACGATGATGTGGCGGTCACGGACAGTCTGTACACGGCCGGGCGGCGCGGCACCGGCGCGACGCTGTTCGTGGAGAAGATCGCGGGTGCCGCCGCGGCCGAGGGGCAGCCGCTGGAGCGGGTCGAGTCCATCGGGCGTCAGGTGAACGAGAACTCCCGGAGTTTCGGTGTGGCGCTCAGCGCCTGTACGACCCCGGCGAAGGGCAGCCCCACCTTCGATCTGCCGGACGGCGAGCTGGAGTTGGGCATCGGCATCCACGGCGAGCCGGGCCGGGAACGGCGGCCGATGATGACCTCCGGGGAGATCGCCGACTTCGCGGTGAACGCGGTCCTGGAGGACATGCCGCCGCGCAGCCCCGTGCTGGTGCTGGTCAACGGCATGGGCGCCACCCCGCTGCTGGAGCTGTACGGCTTCAACGCCGAGGTGCAGCGGGTGCTGCGCGAGCGCGGGGTCGCCGTGGCCCGCACGCTCGTCGGCAACTACGTCACCTCCCTGGACATGGCGGGCGCGTCGGTGACGCTCTGCCAGGCCGACGAGGAACTGCTGCGGCTGTGGGACGCGCCGGTGAAGACTCCCGCGCTGCGGTGGGGGATGTGATACGGCGGACGAGGCGACCATCACCCGTAGCACGCCGGTCATCACCCCTACCACGCAAGGAGATCCAGTGCTCGACGCCGACTTCTTCCGCCGTTGGATGGTGGCGACCGCCGCGTCCGTGGACCGTGAGGCGGAGCGGCTCACCGCCCTCGACTCGGCCATCGGGGACGCCGACCACGGCAGCAATCTGCAGCGCGGCTTCACCGCCGTGCACGCCGCCCTGGAGAAGGAGGCGCCGGACACCCCGGGCGCGGTTCTGGTGCTCGCCGGGCGGCAGCTCATCTCCACGGTCGGCGGCGCGTCCGGGCCGCTGTACGGCACGCTGCTGCGCCGGACCGGCAAGGCCCTCGGCGACGCCGCCGAGGTCAGCGAGGAGCAGCTGGCCGAGGCGCTGCGCGCGGGCGTGGACGGGGTGATGGCGCTGGGCGGGGCGGCCCCCGGCGACAAGACGATGATCGACGCCCTGGTGCCGGCCGTGGACGCGCTGGGCGACGGCTTCGCCGCCGCGCGGGCCGCCGCCGAGGAGGGCGCGGTGGCCACCACCCCGCTGCAGGCCCGCAAGGGCCGGGCCAGCTATCTCGGCGAGCGCAGCATCGGGCACCAGGACCCGGGGGCCACCTCGTCGGCGCTGCTCGTCGCCGGTCTGGAAGAGGCGGCGGAGGGCGGACGGTGAGTCAGGAGAAGGTGGTCGGCATCGTGCTGGTGTCGCACAGCGCGGAAGTGGCCGCCTCCGTCGCCGAGTTGGCGAAGGGCCTGGCGGGCGGGGCCCCGGCGGTGCCCGTGGCGCCGGCGGGCGGCACCGAGGGCGGCGGGCTGGGCACCAGCGCCGAGCTGATCTCCGCCGCGGCGGCCTCGGTGGACCGGGGCGCCGGGGTGGCGGTGCTCACCGATCTCGGCAGCGCCGTGCTCACCGTGAAGGCGCTGATCGCCGAAGGTGACGAACTGCCGGACGGCGCCCGGCTGGTGGACGCGCCGTTCGTCGAGGGCGCGGTGGCGGCGGTGGTCACCGCCGCCACGGGGGCCGACCTGGACGCGGTGGAGGCCGCGGCCACGGAGGCGTACGGCTACCGCAAGGTGTGACACGGCCGCGGGGGGCCGGCTGGTCATCTGTTCGCGACGAACAGCCTGGCCAGCCGGACTCCTGCGGCGGCGGCCGCCGTGTGGTCCTCGATGGGGTGCACCCGGGAGTGCTTGAAGACGATGTAGGTGACCCCGGAGGGCACCCCGCCGCTGCGCGGGTTGGCCCGGATGCCGAGGGCCCGGGCGGTGGCGTAGGAGGCCTCGCCGATGATGTCGCGCGGACCGGTGTCGCCGACCACGGCGTACTGCACCCGGCCCCGGTAGACGACGGCGGCGACCGAGCCGCCCCGTACGCCGTGCTTGCGGGGGTTCCAGATGCGGCTGGGGGCCGGGACGACGATGTAGGGCAGGGTCGCGGCGTTGAGATGGCGGCCGTCGGACTGCTGGTAGGCGGTCATGGTGGCGAACTGCGGGTCGGTGCGGCGGTTGCAGCGGGCGGTGGAACGTCCGTCGCAGTCGATGTCCAGGTCGGCCTTCCAGTAGACGGCGTCCCGGGTGCCGCAGACGGGCACGGTCGCGGGTCTGCCGGCGTCGGTGCGGTACCGGCCGCGGGAGACCTGGTGGCATTCGCCCAGCCGGGCCAGCAGCTCGGTGGCGGCCACCGCGGTCCGGCCGGCGGCCGCGGGCCGGTCCCTGGGCGGGGCGACGGCAGCGGGGTGGTGCAGTGCGGCCGGGACGTGCACGGCGGCCGGATCGCGCAGAGCGCCCGGGGCGTTCAGTGCGGCCGGGACGTGCAGGGCAGCCGGGGCGAGCAGGGCGACGCCGGCCAGGGCCGGCGTCAGCGACGGGACACGCACGATGAGGGAACCCTCTCGTCGGGGACGGGCGGACATCCAGCACACTCTGGTGCGGGTCCCGGCGTCCGGGCGTACCGGTCGCCCGGAAGGGGCTGGATGGAGCACGCTTCTGACGCCTGACGAGGGACAAAAGGGACGGCATGGGACAACAGGGGCCGGGGATCGGGAACGAAGCCCGCCCCCGATCCCCCGGCCACCCGCGTCGGCGCGGCTTCGACGACGACAGCGTGTCCGCGCCGGTGACATGAACTCCCCTGCCCTCTCGGGAAGTTCAGCCGTAGGAAGCTCAGCATACGAAACTTCCCGGCATGGTCACCATCGCGGGCCCCACAGGTCACCCGTGCGGCCCCCTTGCCGCGCCCGCACCCGCCGCGCCATATTGGTCCGGACCTTTGCGTGATTGCCCATGCCGCCGGCCCCCGGGGAGGCAGAGCCGTGCGACGCGTTCCGTGGCCGCTCGTGCCGGTCTGCGCGGCCCTGCTGCTGGTCGCGTCCTGCGCCTGGGGCCAGGCCGGCGAAGCCGACGAAGGCCGGGCACCCGGGGCTCCGACCGGGGTCACCGCGCAGGCGGGCAGCGCCACCAGCATGCACGTGATGTGGAACGCGGTGCCGGACAGCCCCGGTATCCGCACCTACGAGGTGTACAGCGGCACCACGAAAGTGCTGGACGTGCCGGGTTCGCAGCACATGGTGGACGTCACCAGGCTCAGGCCGTCCACCGTGTATGCCTTCACCGTGCGGGCCCGGGACACCGAGGGGCGGCTCGGGCCGCCGAGCCGTTCCGTGCGGGCGCGGACCCCGGCCGGCGCGACGGCGGACCGCTCGGCGCCCACCCGGCCGTCGCATCCCTCCGGGCGGGTGCTCGGCGCCCGGGTGGTCCAGCTGTCCTGGGGCGCCTCCCGCGACGACCGGGGCGTGGTGTCGTACGACCTGTACCAGGGCGGGGCGAAGATCCACAGCGTCGGCGGGAACCAGACCGCGGCCGTGGTCACCGGACTGTGCCCCGGGACCGGCTACGTCTTCACGGTGCGGGCCCGCGACGCCGCCGACAACCTCTCCCCCGCGAGCGTCCCGGTCCGCCTCACGACCCCGGGCAACGACGACGGGCGGGACACCGCGCCCACCGGCTTCACCGCACGGACCCACCAGGCCGGCGGGGCGTACTACCTCGACCTGTCCTGGGATCCGCCGCGCACGGACGGCGTGATCACCGAGTACCAGATCCGGCTGGACGGCGCCGCGGCGACCTCGCTGGTGTGGGGCGGCACTCCTCCGCGCGGGCGGGCGGCCTACAGCTTCTACGTCGGCCGGACCTCCGGGGACGAGCACCGGGTGCGGCTGCGGGCACGGCTGCCGGACGGCACGTGGGGCGGCTGGTCGCCGCAGCGATCGGTGACCACCGGCGGCTGACGGGCACAGCGGCCAACCCAGGGGCGCGGGGAACCGTGCGCTCAGCCACGGACCATGCGCACCCGCCAACGCCGGGTATCCCGGCAGACGCGTGGGCGACCTCCGCCGCCCGGAGGAAACCGTCACCTGACCGGCTGCCTCCCGGGTGCGGGCACCCCCGTCGCCCCGTTGGCTGCTGCCCAGGCAGCACGGACGCTTCCCGATCCCCGGCGGCGCATGGGACGTACCGCCGACCGTGCCGCCGGAAGGCCAACCCATGCACACCTCGCCACTCCTCGTCCGCTCCGGTCTGACACTGGCGGCCGCCGCGGCGCTCCCGGCCACCCTCGCCGGGCCGTCCGCCGCGGCCTCGGGCATCTCCGTCAGCACCACCGGGTCGACCGTCTCGGTGGCCACCGGCGCGTGCTCCGAGATCAACGGCAGCTGGGGCAACGCGGCCCTGCTCACCAGCAGGCAGGCGAACTTCGCCCAGGGCCGGCAGTCCGCCTTGTCGGGCACGACCGCCGGCCAGTCCGCGGCCTGGACGGGAGTGCGGCCGGGGACGTACACCGTGGTCGTGGTCTGCTCCAACGGCAGCACCGCGGGCACCCAGTCGGTGATCGTCTCGTCCGGCTCGGGCTCGGGACCGACAACCTCCTCGACGGCCTCGCCGGCGCCCTCCGGGGGTGTGCTGAGCGGCCTCGGCGGTGCCGCCCGGGACTACGGCACGCTGACGCTGGGCATCGGCGCGGCCCTGGTGAGCGCCGGGGCCGTCGTCACGGGCTGGTATCTGCGCCGGCGTTCGAAGCCGCACCGGCTCTGACGGACCGGCCGCGGCACCGGTTCAGTGGCGCTCGGACAGTTCGGGGAACTCCGCCAGGGCGTGGGTGAGCCACTGGGTCCAGAAGGTCTCCAGATCAATGCCGGCCCGCAGCACGAGATGGCGCAGCCGGTCCTCGGGGGCGTCCCGGTCCGGCGGGAAGTCGCGCTTCTCGATCTCCCGGTACTCAGCCAACTGCCGCCGGTGCAGGTCCAGATGGCGGCGCAGGTCCGTCTCCAGGCCCGCCGTGCCGACCACCGCCGCGGCCCGCAGCCGCAGCAGGAGCGTGTCCCGCAGCGGCTTGGGGTCCTGCCCGGCGGCGGTCCAGCGGGCCAGTTCGGCACGGCCCGCGGGCAGGACCTCGTAGCTCTTCTTCTGCCCACGGGCCGGTGCCTGCGCCGGCAGGGTGCGGATGAGGCCGTCGGCCTCCAGCTTTCCCAGCTCACGATAGATCTGCTGGTGCGTCGCCGACCAGAAGTAGCCGATCGACTTGTCGAACCGGCGGGTCAGCTCCAGCCCCGACGACGGCTTTTCCAGCAGGGCGGTGAGGATCGCGTGCGGGAGTGACATGACCTCATCCTAAGAGCTATCACGTAATGAGGGTCGGGACGTGTCTCACCGTGGTGGGCGTCCGTTTACACCGATGTCGATCTTGAGGTTGTGGAGTGCGGCGACGCCGACGACGGCATAGTTGATCGCGTCGCCACGGCCTCGGCATTGGCGGAGGATCTGGTGGTCTTTGAGTCGGGCGATGGTGTGTTCGGCGACGGCCCGACGTTTGCGAAACCTGCGGTAATTCCGGCCTTTGATGATGCGTCCGTCGGGGCCGCGGCGGGGTGTTCGGATGCGGTCGCATCCTCGGTAGCCTCCGTCGCCGGACAGGCGGGGGAGGCCGGGCAGTGTTTCAGCGAGGGTTTCGCGGAAGACGACAACATCGTTGCGGTTGCCCGGCCAAGCGTCCCCGATGGCGACGACGCGGCGATCCCGGGTCTGGCAGATGATCTGCACGTTGACGCTGCGCCGGTAGTTTTTGCTTTTCGCGGTGCGTTTCTGATCGTGGACGGGGATCAGGGTGCCGTCGACGACCCACAGTTCGCGCCGGTCGGTGGGCGGCGCGCCGAGAAGCTGCGCAAGCGGCTTGGCGAGCCGGGCGATGACGCGGTGGGCGGCTGCGTGGGAGATGCCGAAGAGGGATCCGAGTTGCTGCATGGTTAGGTTCGTCCGGTGGGCCAGGACGACGAGGAAGACCCGATCGGCGAACGGCAGTGCCCAGGGCCGGCCGCGGCCGGTGTCCAGGTTGATTTCCCACAACTGCGCAACGAGGTGCTGCACTTGCGGCCGACTCAGGCCGGTCCAGGCATGAAGGTCCGTGGTGCAGCGGGCAAGACGCAGACGCAGAAGCATGAAGGTAATCGTAAATCCCGCAGGTCTGTCGCTGAGCGGGGCGTTGTCAGTGGGGTCTTGTAGCTTTGGCTTTGGTTGCCGCACTAGCCGTGCTGCGGACAGAGCACTGTTGTCGTGAGCGGAAAAGGGAGGTGGGCCCCGGTGAGTACAGAGCTGTTGGAGTCCGTGCCCGCTTCCGATACGGCTCCTCCTGCGCGACGGTTTAGGGGTAAGAACAAAGGGAAACGGTGGCAGCGCGGGAAGGACACAAAGCGGGTCTTCGAAGTTGAGCGGTGCAGGGTCGGTGGCCGCTGACTGTCCGTCACGGTCTGCGATGAGTGGGGTGGTTGTCGGCCCTGGATGTAGG
>NZ_JBITGJ010000092.1:0-29225 GCF_044456925.1 Streptomyces sp. NPDC050743 | reverse complement strand
CGGGAAGAACTCGTACCAGGACCCGTACAGGGCGCGTTCGCGCTCCACCAGCAGCGGCATCGGATCGGAGGCGGTGACCAGCTCCCGCAACGGATGCCGGGCCAGCAGATCCTGCACCTCCGGTGCCAGCGCCGCCGCGAGGCGCCAGGCGGCGGGGCGGTTCTCGTTCCGCAGGGCCGCCACCGCCTCCTGGAGGACCTGGCGTTGCCCCTCCGGGACTGCGGCGGCGGCGCGCTCGTACAGCCGCGCGCCCTCTTCCAGGACCAGTTCGGTGTCGATGCCCGCCGGGATCTTGATGCCGGCGTGGTGCTGCCAGGTGGTGACCGGGTCGGACCAGGCCTCCACCGTGTACGTCCAGCGGCCCGGTTCACCCGCGGTGACGGTGGCGCCCCAGCGGTCGGTGCCCGGGGCGAGTTCACGCATCGGCGTCCACGGCCCGGGCCGGCCGGCCGGGTCGCGCAGCACCACGTTCGCCGCGACGGCGTCGTGCCCTTCCCGGAAGACGGTGGCGGACACCTCGAACGACTCACCGGTCACCGCTTTGGCGGGCCTGCGCCCGTGCTGGACCACGGGGCGTACGTCGAGGACGGGGATACGGCCGAGGGTGCTCTCCCCGAAGGTGGACGGGGGATCGGCGGGGCCGGGCGGGCCGGGCACCTCGCCGGCGGCCTTTACGGATTTCTTGCCCGTTGTTTTCTTGGCCGGCTTCTTCGCGGCCTTCGCTGCCGCTGCCGTGGCCTTGCTGCTGGTCGGGGGTGCTGAGGAATGGTGCGTGGCGGGCATGACCGCTCCTGTCCGCGTCAACGTGGGTGTGGGCGGATGGATGTGGGGAGATGGGTCCTGCGGAGGTGCTGTGGGACGCCTGTGGGGTCGTACCGGAGGAGCCTTCCCACCCTGTTCGGGTGGGCAATCCGGAACTTTGTTAACTACTCCCGCGTATGTCCACCCACAAGACCGGCCTCCTTTTCCCGGGTGCCCGCAGGCTCGCCTCCTAACGCCCCGACACCCCCGCCGGACGCGTCCCCACCGACGCCCCGGTAACCACTACCGTCGAGGGTGACGACGAGACGTACAGCGCCGTGCGTCTCACTCCGCAACGCGTCCGAGGTGGAAGTGTGAAGGCGATCCGTCGGTTCACCGTCCGTCCCGTTCTCCCCGAACCCCTGCGGCCGCTGAGCGACCTGGCGCGCAATCTGCGCTGGTCCTGGCATGCGGAAACGCGCGACCTGTTCCAGTCCGTCGACCCCGAGGCATGGGCCGCAGCCGGGGGTGACCCGGTGCGGATACTGGGCCGGGTACGGCCGGCGCGGCTGACCGAGCTGGCCGGGGACCGGCGCTTCCTGCGCCGCCTCACCGCGGTCGCCGACGACCTCGACGACTATCTGACCGGCGACCGCTGGTACCAGACCCAGGCGGACGGCATGCCCGCGGCCGTCGCCTACTTCTCCCCGGAGTTCGGCATCACGGCCGCGCTGCCCCAGTACTCCGGCGGCCTCGGCATCCTCGCAGGCGACCATCTGAAGGCGGCCAGCGATCTCGGCGTACCCCTGATCGGGGTCGGGTTGCTGTACCGGCACGGGTACTTCCGGCAGACCCTGTCCCGCGACGGCTGGCAGCAGGAGCACTACCCGGTGCTCGACCCCAACGAGCTGCCCCTCACCCGGCTGAAGGAGGCCGACGGCTCCCTGGCGCAGGTCTCGCTCGCCCTGCCCGGCGGCAAGGCACTACGGGCCAGGATCTGGCTGGCCCAGGTGGGCCGGGTGCCGCTGCTGCTGCTCGACTCGGACGTGGAGGAGAACGACCTCGGCGAACGCGGGGTGACCGACCGGCTCTACGGCGGCGGCAGCGAGCACCGGCTGCTGCAGGAGATGCTGCTGGGGATAGGGGGTGTCCGGGCGGTGCGGACGTACTGCCGGCTCACCGGGCACCCGCAGCCGGAGGTGTTCCACACCAACGAGGGGCACGCGGGCTTCCTGGGCCTGGAGCGGATCGCCGAACTGTGCGAGCGGGGCCTCGATTTCGACTCGTCTCTGGAGGCGGTGCGCGGGGGCACGGTCTTCACCACGCACACCCCCGTCCCGGCCGGCATCGACCGCTTCGACCGGGAGCTGGTCGCCCGGCACTTCGGCCCGGACGCCGAGCTCCCCGGCATCGACGTGCAGCGGATCCTGACGCTGGGCATGGAGACCTACCCGGGCGGCGAGCCGAACCTGTTCAACATGGCCGTGATGGGACTCCGGCTGGCCCAGCGGGCGAACGGGGTCTCCCTGCTGCACGGGCAGGTGAGCCGGGAGATGTTCGCGGGCCTGTGGCCGGGATTCGACGCCGAGGAGGTGCCGATCACCTCCGTGACCAACGGGGTGCACGCGCCGACCTGGGTGGCCCCGGAGGTGCTGCGCCTCGGCGCCCGGCAGGTGGGCTCCGAGCGGGCCGAGGACGCGCTGACCGTCGGCGGCTCCGAACGCTGGGACTCGGTGGCGGAGATCGAGGACCAGGAGATCTGGGAGCTGCGCCGCACCCTGCGCGAACAGCTGGTGCAGGAGGTGAGGGAGCGACTGCGGGCCTCCTGGAGACAACGGGGGGCGGGCGACGCCGAATTGGGCTGGATCGACGGGGTGCTGGACCCGGACGTCCTGACGATCGGCTTCGCACGCAGGGTCCCGTCGTACAAACGCCTGACGTTGATGCTCCGCGACCGCGACCGCCTGATGGAGCTGCTCCTGCATCCGGACCGCCCGGTGCAGATCGTGGTCGCGGGCAAGGCGCACCCGGCGGACGACAGCGGCAAACGCCTGGTCCAGGAACTGGTCCGTTTCGCGGACGACCCACGGGTCCGCCACCGCATCGTCTTCCTCCCCGACTACGGCATGGCGATGGCGCAGAAGCTCTACCCCGGCTGTGACGTCTGGCTGAACAACCCCCTGCGCCCCCTGGAGGCCTGCGGCACGAGCGGCATGAAGGCCGCCCTGAACGGCTGCCTGAACCTCTCCGTCCTCGACGGCTGGTGGAACGAATGGTTCCAGCCGGACTTCGGCTGGGCCATCCCGACGGCGGACGGCGTGGGCACGGACCCCGACCGCCGCGACGACATCGAGGCGGCGGCGCTCTACGACCTCCTGGAGCAGCGGGTGACCCCGCGCTTCTACGAGCAGGGCCGGGGCGGCCTGCCCGACCGCTGGATCGCGATGGTCCGCCAGACCCTCACCCTGCTCGGCCCCAAGGTGCTGGCCGGCCGCATGGTCCGCGAGTACGTCGACCGCCTCTACGTCCCCGCCGCGCAGGCCCACCGCGCCCTGACCCCGGACACGGCGAGCGACCTGGCCGCCTGGAAGGCCCGGGTCCGGGCCGCCTGGTCCGGGGTGAGCGTCGACCACGTGGAGACGACCGCGCCGACGGCCACGGCGGAGTTGGGGACGACGGTCGGGCTCAGGGTCCGCGTCGGCCTGGGCGAGCTGACCCCGGACGACGTGGAGGTCCAGGCGGTGTCGGGCCGGGTGGACGCCGAGGACCACATCACGGACGCGACGGTGGTCCCCCTGAAGCCGACCGGCGCCCCCGACCTGGAGGGCCGCCTGCTGTACGAGGGCCCCCTCGCCCTCGACCGCACCGGGCCCTACGGCTACACGGTCCGCATCCTCCCGTCCCACCGACTGCTGGCCTCCGCCGCCGAACTGGGCCTGGTGGCGGTGCCGTCGGAGGAGGCGGTGGAGGGGGCGGGGGTGTTGATGCGGTAGGGGGCTGCCGCGGGTGGACAGTGCGGTGATTGGCAGATTTGTGCCAGGCATGGCCGGTGACTGAGGGCCTGTAACGGAACGGATCTGCCAATCGTCACCTTGGCGGGGCCGGGCGAGCGTTTCTTGAGGTGGTCGTCAGGACTCGTCGTATTCGGCGCAGAGTTTGCGCAGTACGGTTCCGCAGCGGCGGGCGTAGGCGTGCTGGAGGCCGCGGGCTGCCGGGCCGCCTGCCTTCGCGTACCACTTGGCCCCCTTGCTGAAGGCCGCCACCGTCAGCCAGACCGTGCCGTCGCCCGTGCGGTCGACCACGAAGGCCTCCTCGCCGCATTCGGGGTGGCCCCGCAGGGTGCCGTAGGCCCAGCCGGCCCGGCGGGGTTCCTCGGTGGCCCAGACGATGCGGCAGGGGGCCTTGATCAGGGCGGCCAGGGTGACCGTGACGTCCACGCCCAGGGCCGCGCGATCGGCGGTGGCGTCGATGCCCACGCCCACAGCGCGGTGCATCTCCCAGGTGAGGACCGCCTCGGCCGCCCGGTGGAAGAGCTTCTGGCCCTCGCCGAGGCGGGTGCGGACGAGCATCGGGTGGAAGCCGGGCGGGCAGTACGACAGGTCGTCGCGGGTCGCGCCGACCGGCTCGTAGGTGAAGGGCGCCGAGGACATGGGTCACAAGGGTAGGGCGGCACCCGGAAGCTCTGCCTTCCGGGTGCCGCCCGTACGCGGCTACGTGCGCGTCAGCTGACGTTGACCGCCGACCAGGCCGCGGCCACGGCGTTGTACTCGGTGCTGCCGGAGCCGTACAGCGCTGCCGCAGCGCTCAGCGTGCCGGTGCGGGCCGCCTTGTAGTTCGTCGTCGACGTGAAGTACGTCGTCAGCACCTTGTACCAGATCTGCAGCGCCTTGTCCCGGCCGATGCCGGTGACGGTGGAGCCGTTGTAGGTGGGCGAGTTGTACGTCACCCCGTTGATCGTCTTGGAACCGCTGCCCTCCGACAGGAGGTAGAAGAAGTGGTTCGCGACGCCGGACGAGTAGTGGACGTCCAGGTTGCCGACCGACGAGGACCAGTAGTCGGCGCTGCCGCCGTCCTTGCTGGGCTTGTCCATGTAGCGCAGCGGGCTGCCGTCGCCGTTGATGTCGATCTTCTCGCCGATGAGGTAGTCGCCCTTGTCGGACGCGTTGTTGGCGTAGAACTCCACACCCGTGCCGAAGATGTCCGAGGTGGCCTCGTTCAGGCCGCCGGACTCGCCCGAGTAGTTCAGGCCCGCGGTGTTGGAGGTGACGCCGTGGCTCATCTCGTGGCCGGCCACGTCGATCGAGGTCAGCGGGTGGGTGTTGCTGGAGCCGTCGCCGTAGGTCATGCAGAAGCAGCTGTCGTCCCAGAAGGCGTTGACGTATGAGTTGCCGTAGTGGACGCGGGAGTAGGCGCCGACGCCGTCGTTCTTGATGCCGCTGCGGCCGAAGGTGTTCTTGTAGAAGTCCCAGGTCTCCTGGGCGCCGTAGGCGGCGTCCGCGGCGGCCGTCTGGTCGGTCGAGGAGCTGGAGGCCGTGCCCGTGCCCCAGACGTTGTCGGCGTCGGTGAACAGCGTGCCCTTGCCGGACGTCTTGTGGGCCAGGTTGTAGGTCTTGTGACCGCCCCGGGTGGTGTCGTACAGCTGGTACGTCGAGCCCGACAGCGTGGTGTTGAGGCTGACCGTGCCGGAGTACAGCGTCTTGCCGGTGCCGGTCGCGTTCTCGACGCCCTGGTACTCGAAGAGCTTCTTGCCGGTGGCGGCGTCGGTGATGACGTGCAGCTGGTTCGGGGTGCCGTCGTCCTGGAGGCCGCCGACGACGGTCTCGTAGGCCAGCACCGGCTTGCCGCTCCCCGCCCAGATCACCTTGCGGGCGCCGTCGGCGGCGGACTTGGCGGAGCCGAGGGTCCGGGCGGCGGACACGGCCTGCTTCTCGGCCTTGGCGGCGGTGATCTGCGGCTTGAGCGAGGCCACCTTGATGGCCGCCTTGTTCGCCTTAGTGACGCCCTCGGTCCTGCCGGACTTGGCGGTGTGGACGACGAGGTCGCCGCCGAGCACCGGAAGGCCCGCGTAGGTGCGCTCGTAGCGGGTGTGGACGGTGCCGTCGGCGTCCTTGACGACGTCCTTGACGATCAGCTTCTCCTTGGCGCCGAGGCCGATCTGCTGCGCGGTCGCGGCAGCGCCGGCCTGCGCCTTCTGTATCAGAGAGGTGCGGGCGGCGGCGGACAGCGCGGTGGGCGCGGCGGCCGGCTGCCGGGCGGCGGTGCCGGCCGGGGTCTGGGCCGAGGCGCTGGTGGCCAGACCGGTGGAGACGAGGGCTCCGGCGGCGACGGCGGTGGCGATGGCCAGGGTGGCGCGCTTGTGACGCGTGTAGAGGGGGGTCACGCAAGCTCCTTCTCGTGGGGAGTCCGGTCGGCGTGGGGTTACTGACCGGAGAGGTGGGGTGAAGCTCTGCGGCGGGTGAGGGAAGGGTGACATTAGGGGCGCGTACATGTCAGGACCCTGAAGTGATGTTGGCCGGAAGTCGACTGTCCGGGAAACGTTGCAGCTGTGTTAACGGGTGTCGTCCGAGGGTGGCGGACCCTCGAACGGCCCCCATTTCCCGGGCATTTGGCCTTCGATTTACGGGAACGTCAGCTTCCAGCCGTTGATCGTTCCGGTGTCGTAGGTGGCCTGATCCTGCACCTTCAGCGTCCAGGTTCCGTTGGCCGGTTCGGCGGAGGCGTTGACCGTGTAGGTCTGCTTCACGTTGTCCGCCGAGTCCGAGGAACTGAAGTTCTTCAGGCGGTAGGCGGTGCCCGACGGGCCGACGAGGTCGATCACCAGGTCGCCGCGCCAGGTGTGCGTGATGTCGACGCTCACCTGAAGGTTGCTCGGCGCGTTTCCGCTCCTGCCGGAGACCGTGATGCCGGAGGTGACGGCGGGCCCGTTGTCCGGGATGGCGACCTGGGTGTTGCTCTCGTACGTCGTGCCGCCGCCTCCGCCACCGCCGCCGTCGGAGCGCGAACCGACCGCCACGGCCGCCCAGGCGTCCTGCACCGCCTTGTACTCGGTGCTGGACGTGCCGTAGAGCTCACCGGCCGCCGCGAGGGTGCCGGTGCGGGCGCCCGCGTAGTCGGTGGTGGAGGTGAACTTGGTGGTGAGCGCCCGGTACCAGATCTGCAGCGCCTTGTCCCGGCCGATGCCGGTGACCGCAAGCCCGTCCGCGGTGGGCGAGTCGTAGCTGACGCCGTTGATCACCTTGGCGCCGCTGCCCTCCGACAGGAGGTAGAAGAAGTGGTTCGCGACGCCGGAGGAGTAGTGGACGTCGAGGTCGCCGACGCCGTCGTACCAGCTGTCCGCGGAGCCGCCGTCCTTGCTCGGCTTGTCCATGTAGCGCAGCGGGGTGCCGTCGCCGTTGATGTCGATCTTCTCGCCGATGAGGTAGTCACCGACGTCGGAGCTGTTGTCGGCGTAGAACTCCACGCCGGTGCCCATGATGTCGCTGGTGGCCTCGTTCAGGCCGCCGGACTCCCCGCTGTACTCCAGGCCCGCGGTGTTGGAGGTGACGCCGTGGCTCATCTCGTGGCCCGCGACGTCGATCGAGGTCAGCGGGTCGGCGTTGTTCGAGCCGTCGCCGTAGGTCATGCAGAAGCAGCCGTCGTCCCAGAAGGCGTTCACGTACGAGTTGCCGTAGTGGACGCGGGAGTAGGCGCCGACGCCGTCGTTCTTGATGCCGCTGCGGCCGAAGGTGTTCTTGTAGAAGTCCCAGGTCTCCTGCGCGCCGTAGTGGGCGTCCGCGCCCGCGGTGGCCGCGTTGGACGTGGTGCCGTTGCCCCAGGTGTCGCTGGACTGGGAGAACAGGGCGCCGGTGCCCGAGGTGCCGTGGTTCAGGTTGTACGTCTTGTGGCCGCCGCGCGCCCCGTCGGTCAGCGTGTACGCCGAGCCCGACTGGGTCGTGGTCAGCGTGACCTGCCCGCTGTACCGGGTGTTGCCGACGCCCGTCTCGATGCCCTGGTACTCGTAGAGTTTCTTGCCGGTGGCGGCGTCGGTGATGACGTGCAGCCGGTTCGGGGTGCCGTCGTCCTGCAGGCCCCAGACGACCGTCTCGTAGGCCAGGACGGGCTTGCCGGTCGCCGCCCAGATCACCTTGCGGACGCCGTCCGCGGCGGACTTCGTCCCGCCCCGGGCCTTGGCCCGCTGTACGGCCTGCTTCTCCGCCGCGGCCTTCGACACGGCCGGGGTGAGGCCGGCGACCTTCAGGGCGGTGCCCGTGGCCCTGACGACCTCCATGGTCTTGCCGGCCGTGTTGCTGTCCACGACCAGGTCGCCGCCGAGCACCGGAAGGCCCGCGTAGGTGCGCTCGTAGCGGGTGTGGACGGTGCCGTCGGCGTCCTTGACGACGTCCTTGACGACCAGCTTCTCCTTGGCGCCGAGGCCGAGGGAGCGGGCGGTGGCGGCCTTCGTGGCGTCGGCGTGGCGTATCAGCTCGGCGCGCTGCGAGGGAGTGAGCCTGACCGCCGCATGGGCCGGATTCACCTTGCCGGGCCCGGGCTTGGCCGGTGCGGCGCTCGCCGCGCCCGACTGGACGGCGGCGGCGATCAGGGCGGCGACGCCGGCGAGGGCGACGGCGGCGGTACGACGCAAGGTGTGGGGGGTGCGTCTGCGAGAGGAACTGCTTCTCAACACTGACTCCTTCTGCGTGGCCGCGGGTCGCGCGGCCAGGGGAGACCGGACGGTGGGTTGGGGACGTCCGGGCAGAACAGGGCGGTGCGCGGAACCACGTGCAGGCCGGCTCACACGACGCGGGTGTGACTGTGGGGTTGCTGTGAGTCGGCCTGGGAAGAGTGACAGGGGATCAGCTTTCCTGTCAGGACCGCGTCACAAACTTGGCCGGAAATGGTTCGTTGACCGGATGTTCATGTTCGATATGCGGATCGGTTACCGGGGCAGGAGAGCGCGGGTCACCAGGGCGGAGGGTGCGGGCCGGCAGGGCAGGGGGCGGTCGGGGCGGCGGGACCGCCACCCGCTGTGGGCGCGGGCGCCGTTGTCCGGTTCTGGGGGGAGGTTCCCGGAGGCGTCGGCGGTGTGCGCGGCGGACGGCTCTCAGGCGGTGGTTCGCGGATCGGCGTCCCCTTGCCAGGTCCGCCACAGGGCCGCGTAGGCGCCGTCGGCCGTCACCAGGTCCTCGTGGGTGCCCAGTTCGGTCAGACGGCCGTTCTCCATGACCGCCACGCGGTCGGCGTCGTGGGCGGTGTGCAGGCGGTGGGCGATCGCGATGACCGTACGGCCCTCCAGGACGGCGGCGAGGGCGCGTTCGGTGTGCCGGGCCGTGGTGGGATCCAGCAGGGCGGTGGCCTCGTCGAGGATCAGGGTGTGCGGATCCGCCAGCACCACGCGTGCCAGGGCGAGTTGCTGGGTCTGCGAGCCGTCGGTGGACCGGCCGCCCGCGCCGAGCCGGGTGTCGAGGCCGTCCGGCAGATCACGGACCCAGTCGTCGGCACCGACCGCCGCGAGCGCCGCCCACAGGTCGGCGTCCGTGGCCTCCGGTTCGGCGATCAGCAGGTTGTCGCGGACCGTGCCGAGGAACACATGGTGCTCCTGCGTCACCAGGACCACCTCGCGGCGCAGCAGCTCCGGCTCCAGTTCGGCGACGGGCACCCCGCCCACCGTCACCGTGCCCGTGCCGGGGCGATCGATGCCCGCGAGCAACCGGCTCAGCGTCGTCTTCCCGGCGCCGGAGGGTCCCACCACGGCGAGCCGCTCCCCGGGCCGTACGGTCAGGTCCACGCCGCGCAGCACCTCGCCGCCGTGCTCGTAGGCGTACCGGACCCCGCGGACGTCGATCCGGTTGCCGGCCGGGACGAGAGGGCCGGCGGCGGCCTCGGCGCGGGGAGTCGGGGCGGGCGTTCCGGCCACCTTGGCCCGGGCTCGCGCCGGCCTGGTCGTGTCCTCCTGCCCGTCCTGCGCCGGCCCGGTGCCGTCCTGGCGCGGCGCCTGCGCCAGCCCCTCCACGCGGGCGAACGAGGCGCTGCTGCTCTGCAGTTGCTCCACGCGCATCAGGATCTGGTCCAGCGGCTCGGTGAACTGCCGCAGATACAGCGCCGCGGCCACCACCGCGCCGACGCCGACCGCGCCCCGCTGGTGCAGCCAGCCGCCGAGCAGCAGCACGCCCACCACGGGCACGGTGTACGTCACCTCGACCGCCGGGAAGAACACGGTCCGCAGGAACAGCGTGTAGAAGCGGGTACGGCGGGACTGCTCCAGCGCGTCCCGGCTCGCCGCCACCCGCCGCTCGCGAAGCCCGAACGCCTCGACCGTCCGCGCCCCGGCCGCCGTCGAGGCGACGATCTCCGCGACCTGGGAGGTGGCCGCGCCCTCCGCGAGATAGCCGTCCCGGGCCCGCCGCAGATACCAGCGCAGCGCCACCCAGATGGGGGTCAGCCCGAGCAGCCCGAACGCCCCGAGCAGCGGGTCGAGCGCGAACACGGCGACCAGCACGAACAGCGCCTGCACGGTGTTGACCAGCAGCTCAGGGCCGATGTCCCGCAGCGTGGTGCCGATGGTCGCCACGTCCGCCGTGCCGCGCGCGGTCAGATCGCCGGTGCCGGCCCGCTCCACCACGGACGCGGGCAGGGCCAGCACCCGCTCGACGTACTCCTCGCGCACCCGGGCCAGCGTCCGCTCCCCGAACCGGTACCCCACGAGCCGCGCCCACCGGGCCAGCAGCAGCTGGGCCAGCGCGCACACCAGGATCCATGGCGCGAGCCGGTCCACCGCGCCGGCGCCCTGCCCGCCCCGCACGTCGTCGACGATCCGCCCGACCAGCCAGGGCCCGACCAGCCCCGCCCCTGCCGCCAGCGCGTTGAGCAGCAGCGCACCGGTGAACGCCCGCCCGTCGGCCCGCACCAGCCGCAGCACGGCCCGCCGCACCCGAGCCCGGTCGGCGACCGGCAGCAGTCCCTCGCCCGCCGTCACCGTACGACCCCCTCCGTGTCCCGTGCCACGAGTGCCCGGTAGCCCGCCTGCGCCGCGAGCAGCCGCCGGTGTGGTCCGCTCGCCGCGACCTTGCCGTCGACCAGGAACAGGACCGTGTCCGCGCGGTCCAGCATCAGCGGCGAGGTGGACGTCACCACCGTCGTGCGGCCCTCGCGCGCCTGCCGCAGCCGCCGGGCGACCGTCGCCTCGGTGTGTGCGTCCAGCGCCGAGGTCGGCTCGATCGCGAGCAGCACCTCGGGGTCGGCCGATAACGCCCTCACCAGCCGCATGCGTTGGCGTTGTCCGCCCGACAGGTTGCGGCCCTGGCCGGACACCGGCGAGTCCGGGCCGTCCGGCAGCCCGCGTACGACGTCCTCGGCGGCCGCCGCGTACAGCGCCTGGCCGAGCTCCTGCTCGTCGGCGGTGTGCCCGGCGGCCACGACCTCCCGCAGCGGCCCGGCGAACAGGTCGGCCTCGTTGTCCGCGACCAGGATCCGCCGCCGCACGTCCGCCAGCGGGACGGCGTCCAGCCGTACGTCGCCCCAGGTGGCGTCGGTCGGTCCGAAGCGGCCGAGCCGGTCCACCACGGCGGCGGCCTCGGCGGGCCGGGCGGTGGCCAGCGCGGTCAGCCGGCCCGGCACCACCCGCACTCCCGACGCCGGATCGTGCAGCTCGGCCGGTCCCTCGGGCGCCGGCAGCGTGCCCTCGTCGGGCTCCGGCTCCAGCCGCAGCAGCCGTACCACCCGGCGCGCGGCCACCACGCCCCGGTTGAGGTCGTAGGCCATCTGCACGAAGAAGGCGACGGGACCGATCAGTACGGCGACGTAGCCGTACACGGACACCAACTCGCCGATGGTGAGGGAGCCCTGGGCCGCCAGCCGCGCCGCGAGCCAGGTCACCACGGCCAGGAACAGGGTGGGCAGGCCCACGCCGAGCGCCTGCACCCAGCTGGCCACCGCGCCCACCCGGTAGCCCTGCGCGCGCAGCCGCCGCGAGTCCTGCCGGAAGGCGTCCGCGAACAGCCCCTTCCCGCCCAGGCCGTTGAGGACGCGCAGTCCGCCCGCGAGGTCGCCGATGCGCGCGGTCAGCACGCCCTGCCGTTCCCGGTAGGCGGTCTCCGCGCCCTGCAGTCGCAGCGTCAGCGGCCCGGTGACCAGCGCGATCACCGGCAGTCCGAGCAGCACGACGACGGCGAGCGGCGCCGAGATCGCCAGCAGCAGCCCGGCCACCACGACGTAGACCACGGCCGAGCCGACGCCCGGTCCGACCACGGTCAGCGACTGCGCGACGGTGTGCACATCGCCGACCCCGATCGTCACCACCTCACCGGCCCCGGCCCGGCGCGGCAGCGCGGCGCCGAGCCGCACCACCTGGCCCACGACCACCTTCACCGTGCGGAAGTAGGCGTCCATCCGCACCCGGGTCATCGTGCGGTGCCGCATGATGCTCAGCCAGGCGTTCACCGACCCGACCACGAACATCACCGCGGTCCACGCCGCCAGCACCCCCAGCCGCCCCGGCACCAGCCCCTCGTCCACGGACCGGGCCATCAGGTACGGCTGCGCGGCCAGCAGCACCATCCACACGCTGCCCAGCAGCGCCCCGGCCAGCGACCGCCCGGGCTGGCGCAGCACCAGCCACCACAGATAGCGCCAGCCGCCGCGCGTGTCCGGGGTGCCCGGATCCTCGTACGCGTCGATCATCCATCCCCCGATCGGCTCGGCCCTGCCCTGGGAAACGTCGAACCTATCGGGGGCGGGGACGGCTGCTCCAGCCAATTAAGCCGGGGGTGGTCCTACCCGAGGATCCCCCGGTCGTACCCCGCCGCCACCGCCGCCGCCCGGTCGTTGACGCCGAGCTTGGCGTACACATGGGTGAGGTGGGTCTTCACCGTGGCCTCGCTGATGAAGAGTTCGCGGGCGATCTCGCGGTTCGACGTGCCCTTGGCCACCAGGGCCAGGACCTCGCGCTCGCGGGCCGAGAGCGGCTCGCCCGCCGGGGTGCGGGGCGCGCGGACCGCGTGGACCAGGCGGGAGGCGACGGCGGGGGAGAGGACCGTGCGCCCCTCGGCGGCGGCGCGGACGGCGGTGAACAGCTCGTCGCGCGGGGCGTCCTTGAGGAGGTAGCCGGTCGCACCCGCCTCGATCGCGGGCAGGGTGTCGGAGTCGGTGTCGTAGGTGGTGAGGACCAGGACCTTCGCGCGGGCGCCCCGGCGGGTCAGCTCGCGGATCGCGTCGACGCCCGAGCCGCCCGGCATCCGCAGGTCCATCAGGATCACGTCCGGGTCCAGGGCCGCGGCCCGGGCCACCGCTTCGGTGCCGTTCGCCGCCTCCCCGATCACCCGGAAGCCCGGGGCCGACTCGAACATGCCGCGCAGGCCGTCGCGGACCACCGGATGGTCGTCGACGATCAGGAGGGTGATGGCGGGCTCAGCGGTCATCGCGGACCAAGGGTACGCGAGCGGACACCGCCGTGCCGTGCCCCGGCTCCGACTCCACCGTGAGGGAACCGGCGATGCGCTCGGCGCGGGCCCGCATGCCGTCGAGGCCGAAGCCGCCGCTGTGCGTGCGCTCCGGTACGGCGGCCGGGTCGAAGCCGGTGCCGTCGTCGCGGATGTCGAGGGTGACCTCGTCGCCCATGAAGGACAGGGTCACCCCGACCCGGGTCGGACCGGCGTGCCGGGCCGCGTTGGACAGGGCCTCCTGGGCGATGCGCAGCAGGGTCGCCGAGACCTCGTCGTGCAGCTGCTCGGTGGTGCCGGTGACCGTGAACTCGGCGCGCACCCCGGTGCGTTCGCCCCATTCGGCGACCGTCTTCTTCAGCGCCTCCGGCAGTCCGTCGGCGGCGAGGGCGACCGGGGCCAGGTTGTGCACCGAGCGGCGCGCCTCGCCTAGGCTGTGCCGGGCGAGGTCGGAGGCGCGCTCCAGATGGGTGCGGGCCGTGGTGAGGTCGGGGGCGTTGGCGACGACCTGGAGCTGGGCGATGATCCCGGTCAGGCCCTGGGCGATGGTGTCGTGGATCTCGGCGGCGAGCCGGCGGCGCTCGTCGGCGACGCCCGCCTCCCGCGCCTGCACCAGGAGTTGGGCGTGCAGGGCGGCGTTCTCGTCCAGGGCCTGCTGCAACGCCGTGTTGGTGCGCTCCAGTTCGTCGATGGTCTCGGCCTGGACGCGGGCGCGTTCCTGCTCCTGTTGGGCGTACCGGGTGAACACGCTGACCATGCCCATGTTGACGGCCAGGACCAGGAAGAAGCCGAGCCACAGGATGAGCCCGTGCGGCGGCCAGCCGCCCACCTCGCTGCCGGCCATGGTGACGGCGGTCAGGAAGAGACCGGGCAGCACCAGGCGGTGGGGCAGTTCCCGGGTCGCGGTGTAGTAGCCGGTGACGGCGTAGAAGGCGAAGAACGGGTTGGCCCAGGTCAGCACGAAGGCGATGGCCCAGCGCAGCAGGTAGAGGCAGACACCGGTCCGGCTCGGGCCCGGCCGCTTCACCCTTCCCCAGCACAGCTGCAGCACGATGGCCCCGGGGACGAGCACGGCGGAGACGACCGTCCCGGGCCGGTCCATGCCGACCGCGCGGGCCGAGATCGCCGCCGCGACGACACCGACGGCCAGCAACGCCCAGGGCCCCCAGGTGTCGAAGGAGGCCCGGGGCTGCTGGTGCGCGGCGGTCGTCATCCCACCAGTCTCCGGCACGGCCCGCTCACTCCCAGCGGAACCAGCGGGCCGCCCCCGCCGTCAGCAGCACCGTCCAGGCCGCGAGCACGCCCAGGTACTCCCAGCCGGGCCAGTGCCCGGCCGCCGCCTCGCCCAGGGCGCGGGCCGCCGCGCCGAACGGGGTGAGCTGGACCACCCGGGCCAGCGGGTGCGGCATCTCCTGCACCGGCAGCCACACGCCCGCGCAGAACATCATCGGGAAGAACACCGCCGAGCCGATCGCGCTCGCGATCTTCGTGGTGCGGGACAGCGCCGAGACGACCGAGCCGAGGGCGAGCGCCGAGGCGGTCGCGAGCAGCAGGGCCAGCAGATATCCGGCCGGCTGCTCGGGCAGCGTCACGTCGAAGGCGAGCCGGCCGACGACGAGCGCGAGCAGCGCCGAGGCCAGCGCCACCGAGCCCTGCACGACCATCTGCGCGGACAGCAGGGCGGAGGGCCGTACGGGGGTGAGCCGCATCCGGCGCAGGATGCCCCGCTCCCGGTGGCCGGTCAGGGCCTGCGGCAGCGACTGCACCCCGGACATGATCAGGGCGATCAGCACGGCGATGGGGACGTAGGCGTCGACCGGCCGCAGCCCGCCCAGGGACTTGTCGGCCTCCCGGAACGACGGGATCGAGCCGAGGATGACCAGGAGCAGCGTCGGGAACAGGAAGATCCAGAACACGGCGCCGGGTTCCTGGCGGAACAGACGGAACTCGGTGCGCAGGACGGCGGTGTTCATGCCGCGGCCTCCTTCGTCAGGTCCAGGAACGCGTCGTCGAGGGTGGCGTCGAGGACGCGCAGCTGATGGGCGGTGACGCGGTGCCGGGCGAGCAGGGTGATGACCGCGTTCACGGTCTCGTCGGTGCCGGAGAGCGTGATCCGGCCGTCCTTGCGCTCGACCGAGGCGACGGCGGGGAGGGCGGCGAGGTCGTCGTCGTCCAGCGGGGCCGACGGGGTGAAGCTGATGACGGTGGCGCCCGCCGACCGGCGGATCAGCCCGGCCGGGGTGTCCAGGGCGGCCACCCGCCCCTTGTCGATCACCGCGATCCGGTCGCACAGCCGCTGCGCCTCCTCCATGAAGTGGGTGACGAGCAGCACGGTGACACCGCTCGCGCGGACGTCCTCGATCAGCTGCCAGGTGTCGCGGCGGGCGCGCGGGTCGAGCCCGGTGGTCAGCTCGTCCAGCACGACCACCCGCGGGTTGCCGACGAGGGCCAGCGCGATGAACAGCCGCTGCCGCTGCCCGCCGGACAGCCTGGCGAACCGGGTGCCGAGCTTGGCGGTGAGGCCTAGGCGCTCGGCGAGCGGCCGCCAGTCGGCCGCGTCCGGGTAGAAGGAGGCGTACAGCTCCAGCGCCTCGCGCACGGTCAGCTTGGGCTGCAGCTCGCTCTGCTGGAGCTGGGCGCCGAGGATCCTGGCGACCTCGTCGTGGTCGGCGACCGGGTCGAGGCCGGCGACCCGGACCCGGCCGGCGTCGGGCACGCGCAGCCCCTCGACGCACTCCACGGTGGTGGTCTTGCCGGCGCCGTTCGGGCCGAGGATCCCGAAGACCTCGCCCTCCTCGACGGCGAAGGAGACACCGTCGACGACGGCCCGGTCGCCGTACGACTTGCGCAGATCGGTGACTTCGATGACGGATGACATGCTCCGAGAATCCCGGGCGCCAGGGGCCCGGCACATCGGCCGCCTCGCTCGAAGCGGCATCGTCCGATCGGTTGATGCCGGCCTACGACCTCCGTGTCCGGACGCTCGAACAGGCAGGTCGTAGGACCAACGGCGGACCCGGGTCCGGCCGAAACTCGGTGGGCGATGTCAGTGCCGGTCCGTACGCTCGCGAGTGATGCCCACGACACGTGCAACCACCGAGGACCGCTCCGCCGTTCGAACCCTGCTGCGGCTGTGGCCGTACGTCCGCCCCGTGCGGGCACGGCTGTTCACGGCCGCGTTCGTCGCGATCGTCGCCTCCTGCACCGGCCTGGTGATCCCGCTCGTCCTGAAGTGGATCGTGGACGGGCCGGTCGCCGACCGGGACCCGGCGGGAGTCTGGCTCGGGGCGCTGTATCTGCTCCTGCTCGGGATCGCCGAGGCGGTCCTGTTCGGCATACGGCGCTGGCTCGTGGCCCGTCCGCTGTCGCACGTCGAGGCGGAGATGCGGGCAGGCCTCTACGGCCATCTGCAGCGGCTGCCCGTCGCCTTCCACGACCGCTGGGCCTCCGGCCAGCTGCTGTCGCGCGGCACGACCGACCTGATGCTGGTGCGCATGTTCCTCGCCTTCCCGCTGACGTTCCTGCTGGTCAACGCGGTCACCATCCTGGTCGGCGTGGTGATCATGCTGTTGCAGGACTGGGTGCTCGGGCTGGTCATCCTCGGTCCGGCCGTCCCCGTGATGTGGACCTGCGCGGTCTTCGAGCGGCGGTACGCCCTGGTGGCGCGGCGCGCGCAGGACCAGGTCGGCGACCTGACGACGGTGGTCGAGGAGAGCGTGCTCGGCATCCGCATCATCAAGGGCTTCGGCCGGCACCGCAGCCAGGCCCGGGCGTTCCGCGAGCTGGCGGTCACCCTGCGCGGCACCGAGCTGCGCAAGGCGCGGCTGCTGGCGGCGATCTGGGGTGTCATCGTGACACTGCCGGAGCTGGCGATCGGGGCGGCGCTGGTGCTGGGTGCGGTACAGGTGGCCGACGGGGGGCTGTCGGCGGGCACGCTGGTCGCCTTTCTGAGTACGGCACTCGCGCTGCGGTGGCCCGTGGACTCGATCGGGTTCCTGCTGGCGATGAGCCAGGAGGCGGCGACGGCTACGGAGCGGTACTTCGAGGTGATGGACGAGGTGCCGGAGGACCGGGGCGCCCCCACGGCCCGAGCGGCACGACGGCCCGCGGCCACGCCCGGACTCCGGTTCGAGGACGTCTCGTTCCGCTACCCCGACGCACCCCCCAACTCCCCGCCCCTCCTTCACGGCATCGACCTCCACATCCGCCCCGGCGAGTCCATGGCCCTGGTCGGAGCCACCGGCAGTGGGAAGACGACGCTCACCGCCCTCGTCCCCCGCCTGCACGAGGTCACCTCGGGCCGTATCACCCTCGACGGCGTCGACATCGCCGCGATGCCCCGCGAGGAACTGCGCGCCAAGGTCGCCGTCGCCTTCGAGGAACCCACGCTGTTCTCCACGAGCGTCGGCGGGAACGTGCTGATGGGAGCCCCGGACGGCGCCGCGAAGCCGGACCTCGACCGGGCCCTCGCCGTGGCCCAGGCCGACTTCACGCACGCCCTCCCCCAGGGCACCGACACCCGCGTCGGCGAACAGGGCCTCAGTCTCTCCGGCGGCCAGCGGCAGCGCCTCGCGCTGGCCCGCGCGGTGGTCGGCAGACCGGAGTTCCTGGTGCTGGACGACCCGCTGTCCGCCCTGGACGTCCACACGGAGGCCGCCGTCGAGGCCGCGCTGCGGCAGGTCCTCGCCGACACCACCGCGCTGATCGTGGCCCACCGCCCGTCGACGGTGCTGCTCGCCGACCGGGTCGCCCTGCTCTCGGGCGGCCGGATCGCCGCCGTCGGCACCCACCAGGAACTGCTGCGCTCCAACGCCGAGTACGCGCACCTGATGTCCGGAGACTTCGAGGACACGGAGGACTCCCGTTGACCACCACCACCGCCTCCACGCCCACCGCCGAGGACGACGAACTCCCCGGCCCGCAGGGGCAGGGCACCGGCAGCGACCCGGGCGACGTCTTCGACCGGGACGTACTGCCCGCCCCGCCCGGCGCCACGGCCGCCCTGCTGCGCTCCCTGCTCGCGCCCCTGAAGGCCCGGGCCGTGGTCACCACGCTCCTGCTGCTGTTCCAGCAGGCGGCGGTCCAGGTGGGCCCGCTGCTGGTGGCGTACGCCATCGACAACGCCGTACCGGCGTTCCGCGACCACCGGTACGGCCCGCTGACCGCGGTCGCCGTCGGCTACCTGCTGTGCGCCCTCGCCTCCGGCCTGCTGCAGTTCGCGTTCATCGAGGCCTCCGCCCGGGTCAGCCAGGACGTGCTGCTCGATCTGCGCGGCCGGATCTTCCGGCACGCGCAGGCGCTGAGCATCGACTTCCACGAGCGGTACACCTCCGGGCGGCTGATCTCCCGCTCCACCACCGACGTGGAGTCGCTGCGCGAACTCCTCAACGACGGGCTCCAGGAGCTGGTGACCGTCGTGCTGTCCTTCGTCTACATCTCGGCGATGCTGCTGTGGCTGGACCTCTCCCTGGGCGCGGTCGCGGTGGCCTCCTTCGTGCCGCTGTACCTGCTCGTCCGGGTCTACCAGCGGCGGGCGGGGCGGGTGTACCGGGCGCGGTCGACGGCGATCGCGGCGGTGATCGTGAAGTTCGTGGAGACGATGAACGGCATCCGCCCGGTGCGCGCCTTCCGCCGGGAGGCGGCCAACGACGCCGAGTTCGCCGTGCTCAACAGGCGGCACGAGCGGACGAACGGCGACGCGCTGCTGGAGATGGCCCGCTATGTGGTCGGCTCCCGGCTGGTCGCCAACACGGCGGTCGCGGGGATCGTGCTGTGGGGCGCCTACCGGGTGGCGTCCGGCTCCCTGGAGCTGGGGGTGCTGGCGGCGGCGGTGCTGTATCTGCGCCGGCTGTACGACCCGATCGACCGGCTGGGCATGTTCCTGAACTCCTACCAGTCGGCCGCCGCCTCGCTGGAGAAGGTCGCCGGGCTGCTGGCCCAGACCCCGTCCGTGCCGGAGCCGTCGGCACCTCGTGAACTCCCACCCGCCGAAGGCGGCTTCCCCGGCCGCGAGGTCGTCTTCGAGGGGGTCCGGTTCGGCTACCGCACCGGCGGCGAGGTGCTGCCCCGCTTCGATCTGACCCTGCCGGCCGGGCAGACGGTCGCCGTGGTCGGCTCCACGGGCGCCGGCAAGTCCACGCTCGCCAAGCTCCTCGCCCGCTTCTACGACCCCTCCGACGGGCGCGTGCTGCTGGACGGCGTGGACCTGCGCGAGCTGCCCGTGCCGGAACTGCGGCGCGGGGTGGTCATGGTGACCCAGGAGGCCTTCCTGTTCTCCGGCACGGTCGCCGACAACATCGCCATCGGCCGGCCCGACGCCACCCGGGAGGAGATCGAGCGGGCGGCGAAGGCGATCGGCGCGCACGAGTTCATCAGCGCCCTGCCCGACGGCTACGACACCGACGTCCGCAAGCGCGGCGGGCGCATCTCGGCCGGTCAGCGCCAACTCGTCTCCTTCGCCCGCGCGCTGCTGGCCGACCCGGCGGTGCTGATCCTGGACGAGGCGACCAGTTCGCTGGACGTCCCGGGCGAGCGGGCCGTGCAGCGGGCCATGTCGACGGTGCTGCGGGGCCGTACGGCGGTGGTGATCGCGCACCGGCTGTCGACCGTGGAGATCGCCGACCGGGTGCTGGTGATGGAGCACGGCAGGATCGTCGAGGACGGCCGCCCGGAGGAACTGATCGGCGGTACGGGCCGGTTCGCGGATCTGCACAAGGCGTGGCGGGACAGCCTGGCGTAGGTGCGGGGTTCAGCTGGTGTTCATGCAGGCTCATCAACTTCATTAGCTGTCCCTAGTGTTGTGCAATGTATAGTTATGTGCGTGGAATTGCTGCGTGTGTCCAGGGCTGCGAGGCGTCTGGGGATGCACCTGATGCTGCTTCGCCGGTGGGCGTTGGACGGCACGATCCTGTTCACGTGGGTCGGTCGTGAGCGCCGGTCCTCCTTGGTGGACGTGGAGAACATGGAGCGTGGCAGCAACTCCTCAGTCGCCGGTCCGCGGCTGGAGTTGCTGTCCGGGCCGTGCAGCGGCGAGGGCCGTGCCGGGTGAGCCGGAAGCCGGCGCTCGCCGACGGTGAGACCTCCCGCACCGCGTGCGCTCGCGCTCTGATCCGGTCGGGCGTGGACGAGGAGACCGGCGAAGTCCTCGCCGCCGCCGCTGTGGTGGAGCGTGTGGGCTGGTGTATTGATCTGGTGGCCGGCATGACCGGTGCGCTGCTGGCCGGGCACTGGAACACCACCGACGTGAACACGCTGGCCGCCGGTGAGGACGCCGGGGGCAGGAAGCTGCCGTCGAACGCGTGGATGGCGCTGCGCCGGCTGGGCTGGACCACCTGCGCCCCGGACAGGGTGAAGGTGAACGACCGGATCGTGCGCATGGCCCAGGAACAGGCCGGGCGTGCGCTCAGATCGGTCAAGTGGCGCGCCGATCTGGTGGCCGGTGTGCTGGCCACGTGGCCGGAGAACCCCAAGAAGCGCACGTGCGGGAATTGGGAGGCGGTGCGTGCCGCGATACCGGGCGGCGAGTATCTGCCGTCCACCATCATCCGTTCCCGCACCCGCCAGATCACCTCCTTCGAACGCAACAATGGGCGTCGTCCTGCCGATCTGTTCGAGCTGGAACCCGCGCCCCGCGTCGCCAGGATGCTGCTGCTGGCCGCCTGCGACGGTCAGCAGGCCACCATCGAACGCGCCGACGACGGGCAACGGGCGCTGCTGCGCTTGCAGCTGCCGACCCGGCCCGACCCGCAGGCATACCGGGACTGGACCTGGGTGTCCTGCCCCATCACTGTGCCGCCCACGGTTCCGGCGAACGCGGTGATCCACCTGCCCACTGTGCGCATCACGGACGGGAAGGCGCGCGCTGATCTCGCCTACACCCACCCCGTGCCCAAGGCCCAGCACAGCGGCCACACGGTCGCACTCGGCGTGGACTGGGGCCTGAACACACTCCTGTCCGCAGGTGCCGCCCGGCTCCACGAGGGCGGCCGTATCACCGTGCTCGGGGCGGGCGCTCAGTTCCGGGCCTGTGGCGTGCTGGCCAAGCAGTACCGGCTTCGGCGGCAGTCCGAGCGGCTGCACGCCAAGACCGACCACTACACCCGGCTCGCCGACACCGCCCTGGACAGCAAGAACGCCACCCTGGTGGAGGAGATCCGGCGCGTTTCGGAACGCCGCTCGAACCTCAACGACGCGTTGGCCTTCAGCGCTGCCCGCTGGACTGTCGACCAGGCAATTGCTGCCGGGGCCACGGTCATCTATATGGAAGATCTGCGGTCGATGGAAGCCGGCGGCCAGGGCCGCACCCACAACACCCGCCTGTCTCAGACGGTACGCGGGCAGATCGCCGACCGCATGCGGCACCTCGCCGCCGAAGTCGGCATCGCGGTCGTGACCGTGCCGCCGCGCAACACCTCCAAGCACTGCCCCTGCTGCTTGACGCCGCTGCGCCACCGCAAGGCCCCCGACCGGCCCACCGTGTCCGGGTGGAAGTGGGCCATCTGCCCCAACCCCGACTGCGGTTGGCACGGCGACCGCGACCAGGGCGCCTGGCGACGGATCGCCGCACGCGGCCTCACCCACCAGACCAAGACCGTCACCGACCGCGCCAGCGGCACCATGGTCATTCGCTCGGTCCTCGACAAATTCGAAGCCAAGGCCGTCGTCACGGCCGCTCCGAGAACCAGCCGGAGGGGCCGGTCCAAGACCGGCCCCACCCGGCCACGAACCAACCGCCTCACGCCCAGGCGACGTGAGGTTCCCTCCCCAGCACGACCCTCGGGTCATGCTGGCCAGCGTCCGGAGGGACACGCACCAACGGACCGAACCCGGCTGCCCCGCGCAGCCCACCGGCACCAGGGCGTGACCACGATCAGCACACCCACCAAACGCCGACACCGGCCACGCGGAGCAGCACTGGGCGCAGGATTCCATCTCCACGCCCACGCCTCCCCGCCCAGGTGGGCAGAACCCGTGCCAGACCCTACGGTTCGCATGGGATCGCTTAGCTGATCCGAGACGCTGTGGTGGGTGGTTGACGAGCGATCAGGCCGACGCCGGCGCCCGCCCGGCCCGCTCTGCCGGGCGCGTCGTCAAGCCCGCGTCAAGGCGTCGCCTCGCGCTGTCCTCGCGTGGATAAACGTTCAATCAAAGGGGCTCTCGGTCGGGCAAAGGGGTCTACTCGCATAGATGATCCCGGTGCTGTCATGCTCACGACCGCCCGGACCTCTGCCGGGCCGCACCGGGAGACCCCCACATGTCCCGAATACCGCGCCCCCTGGTGACCACCCTCTCCAGTCTCGCCCTCGCCGCCGCGGGCCTCACCGTCACCACCGGCTCCGCCCACGCCGCCGGCTGCAGCCAGGACTACCTCCCCCTGCCCGACCCGGTCTGCACACCCGGCGACCTCAACCCCGACGTCACCCAGGACACCATCGACTCGACCATCTGCGTCTCCGGCTGGACCGCGACCGTACGGCCGCCCAGCTCCTACACCACCGCGCTGAAGAAGCAGCAGATCGCCGAGTACGGCTACTCCGACACCCACCTCTCCGACTACGAGGAGGACCACTTCGTCCCGCTCGAACTCGGCGGCGCTCCGAGGAGCGAGGAGAACCTCTGGCCGGAGCCGCACTACGGCGACGGGACCTCCGCCGACAAGGACACCGTCGAGAACAAGCTGAAGAAGGCCGTCTGCGCCGGTGACGTCAGCCTCGCCGACGCGCAGAACGCCATCATGACCGACTGGACGACCGCCCTGTCCAGCCTCGGCCTGAGCTGAGCCCCCCGCTTCCCGCAGGGACCGGTGACCTCCTCCCCGGGGCACCGGCCCCTGCGGGATCACGGCACCCCCAGCTCGAACAGGGCGTACCCCGCGTACGACCCGGAGGCGAGCGCGGCGATGCCGAGCAGGGTGCACTGCACGGGCAGGCTCAGCCGGCGCATCGCGACCGCGAGCGGCAGGAACAGCGGGAAGCAGGGCAGCAGATACCGGGAGACGTTCGCGAAGATCTGCTGGCTGCCGAGGACCAGGGCGAGGGTGAGCACGGTGTGCACGACCAGCACCGCCGGCGGGCGCAGGCGCAGCAGCAGGGGGAGCAGGGCGAATGCGAGCAGGACGACGCCGACGCCGATGACGTCCGCGAAGGGGTAGGCGAACAGATAGCCGCCGAAGTGGCCCACCGGTACGGACGTCACCACCTCCAGGGTCTGTCTGCCGTAGTCGAACTCGTGCGCCCAGGCACCCGACTGCAGCTTGAAGTAGCCGCCCAGATCGCCCATGCGGTCGCCGACCCAGACCAGATAGCCGATCAGCCCGAGCGGGGCCAGGGCCGCCGCGAGCAGCGGGCGCAGGCTGTCGTCCGTCTGGCGGCGCAGGGAGAGCAGCGCGGCGACGCCGACCCCGGCGATCAGCGCGGCGGCCGTGGGCCGGTTGAGGCCGGCCGCGAAGGCGAGGAGACCGGCGGTCAGCCAGCGGCGGGTCATGACGGCGTGACAGGTCCAGGCGGCCAGGGCCACATAGAGGGAGTCCGAATAGACCGCCCACTCCACGCCCGAGCCCGGCCACACCGCCCACAGCCCGGCCGCGGCGAGTCCGGCCCGCCGCCCGCCGAACCGTTCGGCGACCGCGTACACGCCGAGTGCGGCGGCGAAGGAGGCGAGGACCGACACCAGCAGGCCGGCGCCGTACGGGCCGAGGCCGGTGACGGCCATGACCATCCGCATCAGCGCCGGGTACAGCGGGAAGAACGCCGCCGAGTTGCCCTCCAGCGTGATCAGTCCGGTGGCGCCCGGGACGTGGACGAGCCTCGGGTCGTAGCCGTGCAGGGCGATCTGCTGGTACCACCAGCCGTCCCAGGTGGACAGCACGTCCCAGGCGTGCGCCCCGCCGCCGAACCGGGGGTCCTTGGTGCGGTAGTCCCCGGCCGAGGACAGCAGGTACAGGAAGGAGAGGAAGCCCGTCAGCTTCAGCGCGCCGAACAGCGCGAGCACGGGGCCGTGCCGGCGGGCGGCGGCGCCCAGCCGGGAGCCGGGCGCGGGCTGTGCGGGGGAGGGCTGTATCCGGGGCACGGTCACGGTCATGACGCGACCGGTCCGCTACGGCGACGGCGGCGGGCCGGGGTGCGCAGCATCCGGGCGATCCCGCGCAGGTCGGCCAGCGCGGTGGCGACGATGTCGACACTGCTGTCGGGATCGTCGACCCAGTCCACCGGGACCTCGTGGATCCTGAGGCCCGCCCGCTCGGCCAGCACCAGCAGTTCGGTGTCGAAGAACCACTCCCCGTCCCGCACCTGCGGCAGCAGCCGCTCGGCGACCTCGCGGCGCACCGCCTTGAAGCCGCACTGCGCGTCGGAGAAGCCGACGGCGAGCGTGCAGCGCAACAGGACGTTGTAACAGCGGGAGATGATCTCGCGCTTGGCGCCGCGCACCACCCGTGCGCCGGGCGCGAGCCGGGTGCCGATGGCCAGGTCGGAATGGCCGGATATCAGCGGCGCGACCAGCGGCAGCAGCGCGGCGAGTCCCGTGGACAGGTCCACGTCGAGGTACGCCAGCACGGGCGCCCGGGAACCCGACCAGGCCGCCCGGAGCGCGCGGCCGCGGCCCTTCTCGGGCAGCCGCAGCGAGACCACCTCGGACAGGTCGCCGGCGAGCCGGGCGGCGATGTCCGGGGTGCCGTCGGTGCTCGCGTTGTCGGCGACGGTGATCCGGAACGGGTAGGGGAAGGTGTCCCGCAGATGCGAGTGCAGCCGCCGGACGTTCGGCTCCAGGTCCCTCTCCTCGTTGAACACCGGTACCACCAGGTCCAGGACGGGCTCGCCCACCTGCGACGGCAGGGGTGCGCACTGGGGCGCCGGTGCCGGGGACGAAGGCCGGCTCCGTTGGAGTTTGATCATGTTGTTTCCCGTTTGTGCTCGTTTGCCAGGCATGCCGAAGGCACGCGGGTGGGATGGGAGACGCGGGTCAGTCGGTCGGGCTGACCATCGACGAGGGGGTGTACGACGGGTCGGCCGGGTCGCTCGCCGGAGCCGAGGCCGGCGTGGTGGTGGCGGCGCCCCCGGAGGTCGCGGTGGCCGTGGCGGACGGCAAAGGCCCGCCGGTGGTGGCCGAACTCCCGGTGGTGACAGGCGCGTCGGAGGTCGAGGAGGTCGAGTCCGGCGTCGGGGAGTCCGTCGCCGTGGGCGTGGACGTGGGCGTGGACGGGGGTCCGCTCGGCGGCTCCGAGGAACTGGGTGACGTGCTGGGCGCGGTGGTCGGCAGTGGGGTCGGGCTGATCGCCGGCCGGGGGCGCGGGGCGGTGGGCCGGTCGTCGGTGTGGCCGTGCGGCCACAGCAACAGGCCGAGGCCGAGCCCGGCCACCGCCAGCACGGCACCGGCCGCCCGGCGCGCCGCGCGCACCCGGCGCCGGGCCCGCACGCCCGCGTACAGCGCCTGCCGGTGCCGGGGTTCGTAGCACGCCGGTTCCTGCGTTCCGTGCATCAGCCGCGTCAGCTGTCGCTCGAAGTGATCCATGTGCTCGGTGTCGTCCAAGTGCTTCACGGGTCCCCCTCACCCCACCGACTCGATGACGTCGGCCAGCAGCCGGCGCAGCCGGGCCACCCCGCGCGCGGCATGGGACCGGGCGGTGCCCACCGGGCAGCCCAGAATCTCCGCGACCTGCCGGTCGGGCAGGTCCTGGTAGTAGCGCAGCACGACCGCGGCCCGCTGCTGCGGACTCAGCTGGGCGAGCGCCGCCTCCAGCCGGGAGCGCTCGACCACGGTCACCGACACATCGCCGGCCGCCGCCACCTCGGGCAGCTCCTCCACGGGCCGCTCGCCCCACCAGCGCCGGCGGGCCGAACGGGCCGCGGCCCGCGCCAGCACCTTGCGCACATAGGCCTCCGGCGCCTCGTCGGCGACCTTCGGCCAGACGAACCACAGCTTGACCAAGGACTCCTGCAACAAGTCGTCGGCCCGGTGCCGATCCCCTCCGGTGAGCAGACGGGCCAGATGGAACAACACCGACCAGCGGGCCGCCACGAACGCGTCGTACTCACCGGCCCGAGCCTGCTCCATCCTCACGGTCCCCGTTCTCGCCGGCAGCTTCTCCACCAGGAGAAAGACTCTGGAGGCCCGGGAACGCTGCACCGGCCGAGCGTGATCCGCGTCACGCACAGCCGTCACCCAGGGGCGACCCGCAGGAGCAGTACGGATCGGCCCGGCACGGTGATCTCCGCGCCCGCCGCGTGGACCGTGCCCGGAGGCTCGGCCTGGTCCTCCCGGGAGGTGTCCACGACCACCTCGTACCGGTCCGCCCAGGGCCGGCCCGGCAGCGCGAAGACCGCCGGACCCTCGCCCGCGTGCAGCACCGCGAGGAAGCTGTCGTCCGTGACCGGTGCGCCGCGCTCGTCGCGGCCCGGGATGTCCCGGCCGGAGAGGTACATGCCGAGCGTGGCCGCGGGGGCGTACCAGTCGTCCTCGGTCATCTCGGTGCCCCGCGCGGTGAACCAGGCCAGGTCCCGCAGCCCGTCCGCCGAGTGGGTGCGGCCGGAGAAGAAGGCGCGGCGGCGCAGCACCGGATGCCGGTGGCGCAGGGCGATCAGCCGGGAGGTCAGGTCGAACAGGGGCCGCCAGGCCGGGTCCTCCAGCAGCGACCAGTCCAGCCAGCTGATCTCGTTGTCCTGGCAGTAGGCGTTGTTGTTGCCGCCCTGGGTGCGGCCGAGTTCGTCGCCGGCCACCAGCATGGGCACGCCGGTGGACAGCAGGAGCGTCGTCAGCAGGTTGCGCAGCTGACGGCGGCGCAGGGCCCGCACCCGCTCGTCCGCCGTCTCGCCCTCGACCCCGCAGTTCCAGGAGCGGTTGTCGTCGCTGCCGTCGCGGTTGTCCTCGCCGTTGGCCTCGTTGTGCTTGCGCTCGTACGACACCAGGTCGCGCAGGGTGAACCCGTCGTGCGCGGTGACGAAGTTGACCGAGGCGTACGGGCGCCGGCCGCCCCAGGCGTACAGGTCGCTGGAGCCGGACAGGCGGTAGCCCATCTCCCGGACGTCCGGCAGGGCGTGCCGCCAGAAGTCGCGGACGGCGCCCCGGTAGCGGTCGTTCCACTCCGTCCACAGCGGCGGGAAGGCACCCACCTGGTAGCCGCCCGAGCCGATGTCCCACGGCTCGGCGATCAGCTTCACTCGCCTGAGCACCGGGTCCTGGGCGATCACCGCCAGAAACGGGGACAGCATGTCGACGTCGTGCATCGAGCGGGCCAGCGCCGCCGCGAGGTCGAAGCGGAAGCCGTCCACGCCCATCTCGGTCACCCAGTAGCGCAGCGAGTCGGTGATCAGGCGCAGCACCTGGGGCTGCACGACGTGCAGGGTGTTGCCGCAGCCGGTGTAGTCGGCGTAGCGGCGGGCGTCGTCCTGGAGGCGGTAGTAGCCGCGGTTGTCGATGCCCTTCAGGGACAGGGTCGGGCCCAGGTCGCCCGCCTCCGCCGTGTGGTTGTAGACCACGTCGAGGACGACCTCGATGCCGGCCGCGTGCAGCGCGCGCACCATCCGCTTGAACTCGCCGACCTGCTGACCCGTCGTGCCGGAGGCCGCGTAGGCGGCGTGCGGGGCGAAGTAGCCGATGGAGTTGTAGCCCCAGTAGTTGCGCAGGCCCCGGCGCAGCAGGTGGTCCTCGTGGGCAAACTGGTGCACGGGGAGCAGCTCGACGGCCGTGACGCCCAGCTTCACCAGGTGCTCGATCGCCGCCGGGTGCGCGAGGCCCGCGTAGGTGCCGCGCAGCTGTCGAGGGATGCCCGGGTGGAGCTTGGTGAAGCCGCGTACGTGCAGCTCGTAGATGACGGAGTCCGCCCAGGGCGTCTTGGGGCGCCGGTCGTCGGACCAGTCGTCGTCATCGTGCACGACGACGCCCTTCGGGACGTACGGCGCCGAGTCCCGGTCGTCGCGCACGGTGTCCGCCACCTGCTGCTCGGGCCAGTCCCGGACGTGCCCGTACACCTCCGGCGGCAGCCGGCTGTAGTCGTTCCCCTCGGGGCCGTCCACCGCGCGCGCGTACGGATCCAGCAGCAGCTTGGCCGGGTTCCAGCGGGCGCCGGTCCACGGGTCCCAGCGGCCGTCCACCCGGTAGCCGTACCGCTGCCCCGGCATCACGCCCGGCACGAAGCCGTGCCAGATCTCGTGCGTCAGTTCGGTCAGCCGGACCTGGGTCTCCCGGCCCCGCTCGTCGAACAGGCAGACCCGGACCGCCTCCGCCCCGGCCGCCCACAGCGCGAAGTTGGTGCCCGCGACCCCGTCCGGGCCGACCCGGAACCGGGCCCCCAGCGGTGTCGGGGCGCCCGGCCACACCACCGGGGTCGGCACCGCGGCGCGCCGGGCGCCGTTCACCACGGCCTGCTGCCCGGTCCCGGCGGCCGGCTCCCCGGCCGGTGCCCGCTGCTCGGCTGCGCTCGTCACCTGTCGGCCCCTCTTTCAGTGGCTCGCCCCGGGGCGGCGCGGCCGGCCGCACCGAAGGGCCGAGGCTGCCCCGCAGCACCCTCGGCCGCCCGGTACGGCTGCGCCCCGACGGCCGGGGGCGCCCCCTGGATCGCGCTTGACGTCCCTTTCAGCCGATCCGATCCAAGAGGGCGCCCCCGTTGGCGCGGGCGCGGCGGCTCCCCAGCGTGTCGTCCTTCCCTCTGTTCTGCCCAGTGCGTGCGTCGCACTCACGTTTCCCCGGAGCGGGCCCGGTCGTTGAGCCCCGCGTGAGGCACGTACAAGGACGCGCGCGGCGCACGGGGGTCGCGCCGGCCGCCGTACTGACATGGGCGGCACTGCTGGCAGAGTGCTCCTTCGGGGGCTCAGGAACGCTGGGACTGGACGGAGCGCCCGGCAAACCCCCGGCACCCGAGGACGTCATCCACATCACCCCCGACGACGACAGCAAGGCCGTCCGCCCCGGCCGGCCGCTGCTGGTCGAAGTCCCCGACGGGCGGCTGCAGAAGGTGACCGTCGTCAGGTCGCAGGGCGCGCAGCAGGGCCCCGGCGTTTGCCCGGCTCGTCCGACCTTGGGTCGGTTGACGTCGGTGGGGAGCCCCGGAAGCAGGCGAACACGGCCCCTGTGGATCAT
>NZ_JBITGJ010000091.1:0-30025 GCF_044456925.1 Streptomyces sp. NPDC050743 | reverse complement strand
ACTCACCGTCGTACAGCAGTACATCGAGCGGCAGCAGCGCCCCGTGAGCTGAGGTCACCAGTGCGGACCCGTGCCCCTGGTGCGGGTCACCCCTACTTTGAGATGGCCTTCACCATCCGGCCTGAAGACCGGAGCACTAGCCAAGATCAAAGGTAGACCACGCCAACGGCCGCGCCTTCGCGTGAGTGGACGACGAACAGAGCGACCCGGGCCAGGCGTACGTGACCACCCACCATCGCGCACGTGGCCTTCTGCACCACGTCAACCCGCGGATCGGCCTGCGCGAGGATGACTTCCGGGCTCTTGCCGACTTCGCCCGGTGTTTGGGTACTTCACAAGCCACCGGCTGAGCCTGTCCTCAGCCCATCGAGCAGCTCTGCCCCGGCTCCGTGATCATTGCGGGACAGCCCTTCAGGGAACCAGGAGGCGCTCTACCGGCGGACCGCCGAGATCAGTCCGCCGGGCCGTTCCTCACGCTGCGGCGGGGTGCTGATCGGGCGGCCGTAGGCGGCAGCGCACTCGCGCAGGGTGTGGCTGCCGGCCTCCCAGCCGTGCCCGGCCAGCCAGCCCACCGGATCGTCGGGCATCTCCGAAACCCACATGGACGCCGCCGATCCCGGCACGGCGTCCACGCTGAAGCGCTCGATCACGCCGCGCGAGCCCAACGTCAGCCCCATCCGACTGCCTGCCGCCGACTGCGTGCTGATCCGGGCCAGCAGCAGCTCCACCGCGTCCTCGGGCAGATAGATCAGCAGTCCTTCGGCGATCCACACGGTCGGGACCGCCGGGTCGTGCCCTGCGGCGGCCAGCGCGGCTGGCCAGTCCTCACGCAGATCCACCGCGACCGTGATCCGCTCGCAGCGTGCGACGGCCCGCTCCTGGCGCAGCACCGAAGCCTTGAAGTCCAGTGGCGCGGCGGTGTCGACCTCGAACAGCCGGGTGCCCTCGGGCCAGTCCATCCGGAAGGCCCGACTGTCCATGCCGGCGCCGAGCAGCACGACCTGTCGGATCCCGGACGCGGAGGCCTGCTGCAACAGGTCGTCGAGGAACTTCGTCCTGATGACGATGGAGAACGCCACGCCCATCCAGCGGCGTCGCGCGGCCTCGTCACCGGGCAACGGCGGCGAGGAGGGCCCCAGGCCGCCGGCGGTGGCGAAGGGCTGTGTCAGTGGGTCGCGGAACAGCGCGTTCTCCCGCTCGGTCTCCAGCGCCCGCACCCTGGCCACCCCTACCGCCGTGGCCCACACCCCCGACGGCTGCACCCGCTCCTGCTCATCAGTCACCGTGCCAGCCTAGTGCTGTCCCGTAATGTTCTTCTTTGCAGGCCCAAGCCGACAGGTTCGCGGATTCTCGGGGTGGAATCGCGGGGAACCGGAGGGGGACGTGGCGCCCGCTGGCGGAGTAGCCGACGGGTTGGGGTGTGACCGAGGTACGCGCCAAAGGGGCAACGAAATGATCTTGAAGCCCTGAGGGCTCGGCCCCCGCATTTCAGAGGGACACGCGCGCTGTTCTGCCAGCGGCAGAACATCGGCCAGGCCGGGCTCGACGATCACTACAGTCCAGTCTCATGACGGCGATTACGACGCGTACGGTCGAGTACCCGGCCGACGGTTTGACGATGATCGGGCACCTCGCGCTCCCGGCCGGTGTCGACCGCCGGCCCGCAGTGCTGCTCGGACCAGAGGGCACGGGGCTCAGCGACGTCGAGCGCCGCCGGGCCGATGCTCTCGCCGAGCTGGGATATGTAGCGCTGGCCTTCGACCTTCACGGCGGGCGCTATTTGGGTGACCCCGAGGAGATGCTGGCCCGTTGCATGCCACTGCTCGCTGATCCCGACCGGATGCGGGGCATCGGCCATGCGGCGCTCGACGTGTTGCGCACCGAACCGCGGACCGACCCCGACCGGATCGCCGCCGTCGGTTACGGCACCGGGGGTGCCATTGGGCTGGAACTCGGGCGCGACGGCGTCAGCCTGCGCGCGATCGGGACAGTCAACGCACTGACCACGGGCCGACCGGGCGAGGCGGCGCGCATCCGCTGCCCGGTGTGGGCCGGGGTCGGGTCGGAAGACCCGATCATGCCGCCCTCGCAACGGGACGCATTCACAGCCGAGATGCAGGCCGCGGGCGTCGACTGGCGCCTCACGGTCTACGGCGGCGCCTTGCACGCCTTCCACCACCCGCCGGTCGACCACACCGTGCGCCCCGGCGTCGGCTACCACCCACGGCACGCGCAGCGCGCCTGGCGCGACGTCGTCGACCTGCTCGCCGAGTGCCTGCCCGTGACGGAGGATCTGGGGGCATGACCCAGGTAAGCATGCCGGCGCCGGGCCTGGTCGGCGTCGGACACTGACCGTCCCCTCCCCTCAAGTCCGCACAGCAGAACCGCATTCGGGCGGATGCTCGATCGCGGAGACGCGTTCGCAACGGCCGCAGCAAACGCCGGATTTACTGCGGCAGAGCCCCTGCCGTGATCACCGCGACCGGCGGCGGACCAATCCAGCCGCCGGGGCGAGGTGTACGCATTTACTGCGGCTTCACTGTGCTGACCACGTGCGAAGTCGCATCAAGATCAACTCATCGCCCCTTTGGTGCGTATCTCGGAAGCGGCGCGAATCGCATCTGATGCGAACTGGCGCCGCCTTGCGCCGTGCTGGCCGGGCGGACGTCGAGAAGCCGCTGATCAGCGGATGGAGGGTCCATCGTGTACTTGCCGAGACGGTAGCGGACCGACTGTGTCTTTGTCGTTCCGCTTCACTCAATCGGATGACTGACCTGCTGTTCCGCTTCGGGCTTCGCATCTGATGCGAGATTCTCGCGCCGGATGCGATCTACGGAGCGTGACGGATTTGGCGGGCAAGGACGGGACGGCACCGGGGGCTGCGCGGTTGCACCTGGCCGACGGGGTGCCACTGCTGCGGCCGGAGGAGCAGGTCTTCGAGGCGATGCTGGACGGCTGGCGCAACCAGCAGCTGGCCCGGAATCTCGCGTTGTCGACCATCAACGGCCGTGAGCGGAAGGTCCGGGCGTTTGCGGCGCACGCGGAGGCCTTCCCGTGGAACTGGTCCTCGACGTTGGCGGACGAGTGGTTCGGGGACCTGAGGGCGGTCCGCGGCTACGTCCGTTCGACGCTGCGCGGCTACCAGGAGGCCGTGCGGCTGTTCTGCGACTACGGCACCGATCCCGCCTATGGCTGGGCGGCTGAGTGCGAACGGCGCTTCGGTACCCATCCGATCCAGGTGTGTCATGAGTGGAACACCGCCGTGCACATGCAGGAGTGCGAGGCTGAGGCCCCTAAACGGGCCTTCACCCGGGACGAGTTGCAGGCGTTCTTCGACCACGCCGACGACGAGGTGAGCCGGGTCCGAGGCCGGGGCCGCAAGGGTTGGCTGCCCGCCTTCCGTGACGCGATGCTCTTCAAGACCGCGTACGCCTACGGACTGCGGCGCAACGAGACGCGGATGCTGGACACGGCCGACTTCGGCCGCAACCCCGAAGGGACGGAATTCGGCGAGTTCGGCGTCTGCTACGTCCGCCACGGCAAGGCAAAGAAGGGCTCGCCCCCGAAGCGCCGCAGCGTACTGACCGTGTGGGAGTGGTCGGCCGAGATCCTCGACCAGTGGGTCAGCGAGGTGAGGCCCGCGATGCGGCACGCGGACGGGCCCGCTTTGTGGCCGTCCGAACGCGGCCGGCGGGTCGGCCTGCAACGGCTCGACTCCCGCTTCGCCGCCTACCGCGACGATCTCGGCCTGGATGCGGTCCTGGACTTCCACTCGCTGCGAAGGTCGTACGTCACCCACCTGATCGAGGACGGCTGGGACCCGCTGTTCGTCCAGCAGCAGGCCGGCCACGACCACGCCTCCACCACCTCCATCTACACCTGCGTGTCCTCCGACTTCCGCACGCGCACCCTGCGGCGGGCCCTGGACGCCACCATCGATGCCGCGCTCAAGCCCACGAGGAGGGCCCGATGAAACGCCAGGTCAGCTACCAGTGGCGGCTGCGCGAGCGGATGGCCGCCGCCGGGATGTTCACCACCAGCGAGCTCGCTCCGCCGCTCGCTGAGCGGGGCATCAACCTTTCCCTCTCCCAGGTCCACCGCCTGGTCACCGGCACCCCCGAGCGGCTGTCGCTGCCGGTGCTGGCCGCGCTCTGCGACATCTTCGAGTGCACCCCGGCCGACCTGATCGCCACCAAGGCTGAGAACGCCGCCGTCCGCAAGGTCGCCACCGGCGATGCGGTGATCGACCTGTCGGCGGTCCGTCCCAAGCGCGCCCGCATCCGGCCCGAGGGGTGAGCCGCACCCGCGTCCGCGCCGAGGACCTGTTCTGCGCGCGCTGCCATCGGGCCGTGCGTCTCGGGGCGGCGCACTGGCCCGAGGGCTACCTCTGCCCGCGCTGCTACGACCATGCGCTGGAGACCTACGGGACCTGCACCGGTTGCGGCACTGAGCGGCTGACTCCCGGCCTCGCGTCGGACGGCGGCAAGCTCTGCACCGACTGCGCCGGCGGCCTCGGAGACTTCACCTGCGAACGGTGCGGACGAGAGGCCAGGCGCTACCGGCGCGGAGTCTGCGGCCAATGCGTGCTGGCCGAGCGCCTTGGCGAACTCCTCGACGACGGCACCGGCTCCATCCGGGCCGAACTCCTCCCGCTCTTCGACGCTCTGCGGCAAATGCGCCGCCCGAAGGGCGCCCTGACCTGGACCAGCAAGCCCCACGTCCAGCGGAACCTACGGGCCCTGGCCCGCGGCGAAGTCCCGTTCACCCACGAGGGTCTGAGCCGGCTCACCCCCTGGCGTTCAGTGGCCTACCTGCGTGATCTGCTCATCCAGGCCGGGGTCCTGCCACCTGCCGACCGGCAGTTGCTGCTGTTCCAGCGATGGCTCGCCGAGAAGCTGCCCGCCAACGACAATGCCGGGCACCGGCAGTTGCTGGAGCTCTTCGCCGCCTGGCACGTCCAGCGCCGCCTCAACACCCTGGCCGGCCGCGGCCCGCTCACTGGCAAGCAGGTCCAGCAGGCCCGCAACGAGATCCACCTCGCGACCGCCTTCCTCGATCATCTTGCCGAGCGTGGACGGTCTCTCGCCGACTGCACGCAGGCCGATGTCGATGCTTGGTACGCCGGCGGCTACACCGCCCGGCGCCTCACCCACGCCTTCCTGCGGTGGGCGATGCGGTCCAAACGCATGCCGAAGGCCGCTGTCCCGCACCGCTCCACAAGCAATCCCGCCCCGCTCGCCCAGCACCAGCGGCTCGCGCTGCTGCGACAACTCGTGAACCGCGACGACGTGCCGCTCCAGGACCGCGTTGCCGCCCTGCTCGTCCTTCTCTACGCACAGCCGCTCACTCGGATTGCCCGGCTTGGCACCGACGACGTCCTACACAAGGCCGGCGAGGTCCTGGTCCGGCTCGGCGACCCGCCGTCGCCTGTTCCGGCCCCCTTCGCCGGGATGCTGCTGGACTACCTGGGGCAGCGGCCGAACACCATGACCGCGGCCAATCCGGACGCCCGATGGCTCTTCCCCGGCCGCCGGGCGGGACAGCCGATGACCCCGGAAACTCTGGGACTCCGACTCCGCCAGCTGGCCTTCCCGACCCAGCGAGGACGCACCGCGGCGATCCGCCACCTCGTCCTCCAGGCCCCTGCTCCGGTAGTCGCCCGAATGCTCGGCTACCACGACGACACCACCGCCCAACTCGCCGCCGAGGCCGGAGGAACCTGGCGTCACTACACCTCTGGCGACCACTCACGGTCACCATGAGCACTCAACAGCTGAGGAATACGCGACTCCCGATTACGCGAGGTCGCCAGTTCTGTACCCCCGGGTTCGGGACTGCCGATCAGGCTTGGGTAGGCTCTGGCCCGAATCGGTGGGGGTGGGCTGCTCTGACGTACTTCAGTGCGGTCGTGTCGGAGATCCCGAAGACGCGCATCAGGTGCACGGGGTCGGCAGTTTCGTGTGCCTCATCGAGCAGCCGGTCGATGCGGAGCCTCCGGGGCTGGATACCGAGCCTTCTGAACACCAACCGCAGCCCATCCTTGGAAACCGGAGGGCCGTTGGGGTCGACCGCGGTGACCTGCGTGACGATCAGGTGCGGATTGGTGCTGCGGGGCCAGCGCTCAGCCCGTGCGCGAAGCCAGTCGCTCAGGAGCTTCATGGTCAGTTCGTCGAGATAGACGACGTGATCACCGAAGCGGCGGCGGACGACCAAGCGCCCTGCCGGACGGTCGAGGCCGGTCAGGAGCTGATGGCGGATCTCCTGTGGCCCCAGCGCGTGGATGGCCACCAAAGCAACGACGACCTTCGCCATCGCGGTCGGTGCCTTGTCCAGCAGACCCACGAGCCGGTCCGACGGGATGCGCCGGGGTGCGTTGACGGTGGAGGCCACGGAGACACCGCGGGCTGGATCGCGGAAGATCACGCGCTCGCGTTTCAATGCGCGGAAGAGCGATCGCAGGCTTGCGGGGAGCGAACGGGCTTGTTCTCCCGTGCGGCTGCTGAGTATGTCCTCGATGTCCTTCTGGGTGATCTCACGGAGACTGCTGACCCGCTGGCCCCACTGATGCAGGGCCGGGACGTTGTAGTGCGCATAGCGACGGATGGTGACCCAGTTCATCGTGAGGGAAGGCTTGCGGCCTTCTCCGCGGAGCACGCGGACCCAGGCGGCGATGCGGGATGGCCAGGCCGGTGTCCCGGTAGCCGCCGTCGGCGCACGGTGGCGTTGCCGACGGCGGCCTTCATGCTGGACGGTTCCCACGCTATGCAGACCCCGGTACGTGGATCTGGATATTACGGGGCCTCTGGATACTCAGGGCGCTTCCGCTTGAGCTTGGCCAAGTCACTGAGGTCGATCCCGGTAGCCTTGGAGTACTGCTTGGCCCAGTCGGCGACGGCTTGCCGGAAGAGGTAGTCGGGCCAGGGCGCCACCGGTCCCTCGCCTCGCTTCCGTAGCTTGGCCACGGCCGCCCGTCCAGCTCTTGATCCCCACAGTGCCGGGCCAGCAGGATCGCCTGGGCAAGCCGTGCCGGCTCGTTGTTGGTCGGTGCGAAGGACCAGACGCTGTCGCGGTGAACGTGGGTATCCGCCAGCAGGAGCAGGCCTAGGTCATGGCGGTCGCGGCCGAAGTGCAAGGAGGGACGCCCGTACTCGGTGACGGCGGCAGTGGCCTCCCTCGCCAGAGGGCTCACACTCGCCGGCCAGGGGTAGCAGGCACCCGGGGGGATGTTGGTTGGGTTCGCCTCGCCGGATGGCGCGGTGTGGTCGATCCGGACGCTCATTCCGCCGGAGCTGTTCATCCGGTCACGGAGGGCAGTGTCGTAGGTGACGACCATCCAACCGAAAACTGCCCGGTCGTAGCGGTCTTTCCAGATCGAGAGGGTGGAGTGCAGGTCTCCCCGGGCGAACGTGAGGTTGCCGCCGACCACACTGGCAGGAGCCATCCCGAGCAACTGGGCAAACTCATCCGCCATCTTGCGCATCGTCCAGGGCCGGGCCGCGAAGGCATGGCAAGCGCTGACTAACGACGTGACCTGCGAACTCTCTCCACCAGCTGCCCCGCGCAGGACAGCAACCCGTGATCGAGTACGGGACAGCGCTCAAAGTCGAGGACGCCCAGTTCCGTGTCCCGGCGGCAATGGGCAGACCGGCACCTGCTGCCGAAGCGCCCCCACCGCCTGTTCCCGGATCACCGGTCGGCATCGCCCGCTGTTCTTCACTGCCCAGCGTGACGCCGGAGAGAGCGTTGCTGTGCTCCGGCGCGGGGACGACACGGCACAGTGAGTGTGCATATAGCCCGTCCGGACGACGCCGCGACGACACGGGCCTCGACGTGCGAGGAGAACGCACACGACGCCCACGACGGCGCTGACGAGGCCGCGTGCACACCGTTCACGAAGGCGTTGACGCTGCCCTCGACGGCGGCCTTCGGCCGGGGGATCTGTCGCCCGTGACCGGTGCCACGCTCGTCGCAGCGTCCCCGCCATGGCCGCACCGATCGGCGAGAGGAGATCCACGACGCGCCATCCACCTGGCTTGAGCAGAGCCTCGGCGACGCTCTCGCTGCGCGTGGAATCCGCCACAAATTACTCCCTTAGCAGGCGTAAATGCATAAAAGTAGTCCTTTAAGCCGGTTGCCCTCCTGCGGCAACCAGCTCCAGGATTCACCGACCAGCGACATGGGAGAAGCGTTTGATCACGGCACGTAAGCGAAGCACCAGGCTGATGGCTACGGCCGGCGTACTCGGCGGCGTACTCACGCTCACGGCCCTCGGCGGTACCAGCAACGCTGCCACGAGCGGTAACGACACCGCGAAGCATCCGAAGTCGCAGGCGCGGGCAGATCAGGCGGGCGCCCAGGACACGTCCGACGCCCGAATAAAGATCACGCCTGGGCAAGGTTCCCACGACGTCGGGATCAACGGCCCCGTCAATGTCACCGTCAGCAACGGCAAGCTCACCAAGGTGACGATGACCGCCGTCGCGACCGGTGCCGAGATCTCGGGCGCCCTGTCCGCGGACGGCACGTCCTGGAAGCCGAACGGCCGGCTGGAGCCGGCGACGAAGTATCAGGTCGCCGCAGAGGCCGAGGACGCCAAGCACCGCTCCGTCACCGGGAACGCCACGATCACCACGGTCTCCCCGGCCAACGACTTCATCGGGCACCTCTCCCCCGAGGACGGCTCGACCGTCGGCGTGGGCATGCCGGTGACGGTCAACTTCGACAAGGCGGTCAGCGACAAGGCCGCCGTGGAGTCGGAGATCCAGGTCAGCTCCAGCAGCGGCCAGCGGGTCGTCGGTCACTGGTTCAACGGCAACCGCCTGGACTTCCGCCCCGAGACCTACTGGAAGCCCGGCTCCACCGTCACCGTCAAGCTCCACCACCACGGCATCCAGAAGACGGTCACGTTCAAGATCGGCCGGAGCCAGATCAGCACCGTCGACGCCAAGACGAAGCAGATGACCATCGTACGGGACGGCAAGACGATCAAGACCATCCCGATCTCGTCCGGCAGCACCGAGCACCCGACGTACAACGGTCAGATGGTGATCTCCGAGAAGTTCAGGCAGATCCATATGAACGGTGCGAGCGTCGGCCTCACGGAGAAGGACGGCAAGCCCTCGTACGACATCAAGGCGGTACCGCACGCCATGCGCCTGACCGACTCGGGCACGTTCATCCACGGCAACTACTGGGGTGCCGACTCGATCTTCGGCAAGGCCAACACCAGCCACGGCTGCGTGGGCCTGAAGGACGTCAAGGGCGGCGGCGACGGCAAGCAGCCCGCCGCATGGTTCTTCGACAACTCGATGATCGGTGACGTCGTGATCGTCAAGAACTCCCAGGACAAGACCACGCTGGCCCCGGACAACGGCCTCAGCGACTGGAACATGCCGTGGACCGAGTGGGTCTCGGGCAGCGCGACCAGCTGACGCCACGCGACTCTCCGGACATGTGAACAGGAATCTTCCGGCAGGCGGCGGAGCGCTCGAACGACCCTCCCCCGGGAGCCCTCGCACGTCGTCGACGCTCCGCTGCCACGCCCGAAGCGCGCCGCACACAGAAGTACATCAAGGGACGTTCAAGGACAGCCGCGCTGCTGCGCCTGCAACACAGAGCATTACTGTGCGGCAGCGCCAGAACTCGGCCCAGCCCCCGGTACGGGATCAGGGCTTCCAGGTGCGCAGGAACGAGGCGATCCGGGCGGCGGTGCAGCGCGGGTTGTTCAGCTCCTGAGCGAGCGCGGTCAGCTGCTCGCGCGTGGGGCTGACCGGGATATTGCTGGCCTCGAGATACATGACGGCGACGGCGCAGGTGACGGTGAGGTTGGAGCGCTCCAGCCAGCGGCAGCGGCCCAGGGTGTGCACCAGGGCGGCAGCGCGGGCGAAAGCGCCGTCGTAGACGGGCGTATCGAGGAGCTCACCGCGGTGACGAGCGACGGCGGCGATGGGCACGCCGTAGTCGTCGGCGGCCGGGTCGCGGTGCCCGGCCCGTTCCGCCACTTCCAGGATCCAGGACTCGTCGACGTACAGGATCACGCGGCAGAGCCCGGCTGCCGCTGCTCGGACGGGGCGTCGAGCTGCTGCTCCAGATCGTCAAGGAAGTCGCCGTGCTCATCGATCAGCCGTTGGGCGGCCACCATACCGGCAGCGCGAGCGCCGGTGGTGTCCTCGATGATCAGCCGCTCCACGTACTTGTTGAAGTCCAGTCGGCGGGCGCGTGCGGCGGCCTTGCCGGCCTCCAGCACGTCCTCCGCCAGCCTGACCTGCGTCTGCTTCTTGGTGGACGTCACACCCCAGATGGTAGCAGGGTGGTAGCAGGCTGGGGGGGGGGAGTCGGTGCCGCGGCGCTCGTGCGGGGCCGTGCCCCAGGCCGACTGGCGCCGGCGGCACCGGCCTGAAACAGGTTCAGCAGTCGCACACGCTTCGGCGGCATGCCCCCATCGATTCCGTCACGGCAGATTCGCAGTGGAGTTGGAGTGGCCCGCAGGCCCCTTCTGAGGGCGTATCACGCGGCAGGCGGGGTGCCCCGAACAACGGGAACGGCCAGCGCCTCGCAGGCGCGGGACTCCGGGTGGACGATGGTCCGGTGTCCGGTCCTGTCGGCCGACGCCGTCGTCCGCGCCCTGGTCGGCGACCGGCCCTTGGAAGTGCTGCACTCAGGGCGATCCGTGCCCGTTGCCACCGACGCTGCCCAGCAGCTGCACACGAAAGACGCCGTATGACCCCAACCCCAGCCCGCCCTTCGGAGCTGGTCGAGATGGTCGGCATCGCCGGCATCTCGGCGGAATGCGGTGGGCCCAGTGCGCTCTGAAGGCTGCCCATTGCCCGCAGCTGCGCGCCGGGCGCGGGTGGCAGTGACAGCGATCTTCTTCGTCCACGGCGCGGTTTTCGCCTCCTGGGCCGCCAGGGTTCCCGCCATGCAGACCGAGCTCCGGCTGTCCGACGGGCTTCTGGGCCTGGTACTGGTTGGTCCGGGAGTCGGCGCGCTGGTCGGCAGCCAGGCGGGCGGGCTGATGGTGCGGGGCCTCGGCAGCCGTGCGGTGAGTGCGATGGCGCCTGTAGCTCTGAGTGTGCCGCTGGGCCTCATCCCGACGGCGCACTCGGCATGGACCCTGATGGGCCTACTGGTGTTGCTCGGAGCGGCCGACGCGTGCACGTCGGTGGCCATGAACGCTCAAGCGGTCATCGTGCAGCGGCGGTACGGACGGGCGGTGCTCAACTCGATGCACGCCCTCCGTAGCGTCGGTGCCGTCACCGGCGGGCTGGCCGGAGTGGCTACCGCGGCCCTCGGTCTGACGCTGACGACCCAGTTCGTGGTCATGGCCGCCGTCCTCGCCATCGTGTCGGCGGTGGCGGCCTGCGGACTCGGGTCGGAGTGGGAGCCCGCGCAGTGCGTGCAGCGGACCGACCGCACCGGACAGGTCGAATGGACCACGACACCGGGGACGAAAGCCGAGGCGGATACCGCCCGGCCCGGGACACCGCAGGCCGGAGCGCAGACCGAGGACGAACGCTTCTCCGACGTGGGCAGACGAGAGGCGACCAGGCAGGGAGCAGACCGGCGGATGATCGTGTTGCTGTTCGCGCTGATGACCTTCCTGGCCGCGTTGGTGGAGGATGCTCCGGCGTCCTGGAGCGGCGTGTACCTGAGGCACGTGGGGGCGGACACCGCTACCGCCGCAGCCGGATACGCGGCCTTCTCGGCCGGGTCGGTCCTCGCCCGACTGTTCAACGACTGGATGGTCGACCGCATCGGCTGGGACCGCCTCATCCGAGTAGGCACTCTGTGCTGCGCCGCCGCGCTGACCGGGGCACTGCTTCTCGGACAGCCCGGCATCACGCTGGCGGCGTTCGTTGTCGCCGGTGCGGGGATCAGCGCGGTCTTTCCCGGCGCGTTCACGGCCGCAGGCGGGCTACCCAACGCGCCTGTGGCCATGGGGCAGGTCGGCTTCGCCGGGAATCTCGGCTGGCTCCTGGTCTCCCCCATCATCGGCGGTCTGGCAACGTTCGTCGGGCTGCCGACTGCCCTCGGCCTTCTTGTCGTCGCGGCAGTGGTCATCGCCGGCCTGGCCCCGATCACCAGCTCGGCTGCACCAGCGCGCTCGGATACGGAGCAGACCGCCCAGGAGATGAACGGCTGAGGGGACCTCCGTCCGCAAGGACGGTCACACTCATGGTGTCAACAACCCAGATCGTGTTCGCCGGTCCCGGCCGAGTCGAGACCCGGCGCAGACAACTGAAGCCCGTCGGCGGCGGCCAGGCTCTCATCGGGTCACTCAGTGCGGCTTGCGCGCGTCGTAAGTCGTCGATGGCAGCTGCGAGCACGAAGTGGCCGTGGCGTGACGGAGTGTTCGAACGCCCGCAGGCCGTAGTCCCAAGCCCGGTGCGCCGCAGCGCACCGGGGCCGCATCTAGGGCTATGGGCAGTGCTCCCCGAACTTCACCGCATCCAGCGTGACCGGCTGCCCGGACAGCTTCGCCCCTGCGGCCGGCTCCTGCGTGCACACCTGCCAGTTCGACTCGATCAGCACCCATCGACTTGCGCCGGTCGCGTCGTTCACGGTGATCGAGGTGCTGGAGTCGAGAGCCTCGCGGGCGGCCTTCACGCTCTTGCCGCGGAAGTCGGGCATCTTTCCGTCGGCAGCCGAGGGCGCGGCCTGGTCGTGGGCCGGGCAGGATTCGGCCAGCTTCACCGCGCCGAAGTCGAGCTTCGTGGTCGTGGCCGTTTGGGTGAGGGCAGGTCCACCGGGACGGCGCAGAGGCGGATGCGGACCGCTCCGCGCGTGTCCTCGATGCGGTCGACGGTGAGCCGGGAAATCGCTGCGGGCCACGCCGGTCCGCGCGGTGTCTCAAAGGGATCCGCAGTCCATGCGCCTCGACGCAGTCGTACACGTACTGCGTGGTGGCGCACCACCTGCCGCGTCGACGCGGTAGCCGGGGCGGCGCAGCACCAGGTCCGCACCAAAGTGGAAGTCCTACTCACGGCAGTGGACGGCCACGCCGCCTCCCTCCCAGGCGGAAATCGCACGGCGTCGATGTCCGCCCGAGGGATGGGAATCGGGCAGGTTCTCGGTCAGAGTGGACGTACTCGGTCGAGGGGGAAGCCGTGGCGGGGGAAGAAGGACCGATGACGGAGTCCGGTCTGTTCGAGCTGGACGCCGTCGTGGTGGGGCAGCCGAAGCGTTCATGGTGGCGCAGATACGTCGGCCCCGCCCTGGCCGTGTCCACCCTGAAGGGGACCCCGCTCGCCTGGGTCACGTACACCGACGACACGTACTCCGTCCTCACGACGACGTCCGGCGAGTCCATAGTCCGTATCGAGCAGTTCAGGCCGGCTGAGTTCCGGTTCACCGACGCCGCGGACCGGGAGGTCGGTACCGCCGGTGCCCGTGGGCTCATGAAGACCCGGCAGCTGAGCCTCCAGACGGAGCAGGGACGCTGGCTCTTCCTCACGCGGCCGGGTCTCCTGTACGCCGAGTGGCATCTCACGGAGACCGATCCGGAAGGGGGCCCGGCGCCGGAGATTCTCGGCCGGGTCACGGTGAGCACCATCGACTCGTGGATCGGGTTGCAGCAGTACGTTGTCGAATTGGACCCTCGCCTGGACGCCTCGGAACGGCGGACCGTCGTCGCCTCGGTCGTCTGCCTGCACCTGCTCCGCCGGCCGCCGGGGGCCAGCACCGCGCCGGCGTGAGAGGGGTTCTGGTGCTGTGTCCCGGACGGTTCACCGGGTCCTGTCGGATGTGAGCACGGTCACCGGAGGGCGTGTGAGCGGGCAGTGGTCGTCACGGCGTGGAGCAAGGTCGCGGAGGCCAGGGAACCACACCCTGTGCCGGTACGGGCCTCGCCGCAGCATGGGTAGGACCGTACGACTGCCCGAGTAGGTAGACGTTCACCATCGAAGGCGACGACGAGTCGGTCGTCCCTGACCTGCCGCTGACGGTGACCACTGACCGACCGGACCGACGTGACCAGTGCCCGACACCTTCCTTCGTCACCACCTTGACAGGTGACGCACGAGGGTGCACGCTGCTACCAGGTCCAGCCGTCGAGCAGGACACCATCCACGACCGAGGAAGCGGAGAAGGCCATGAGCAAGGAATCCACGCCGGACGCCGCAGCCGCAGCCCGGCACGCACGTTACGGCCGGCTCCCCGAGCGCATCCGCTTCGAGGACATGACGGAAGAGGTCGAGGCCGGGCCGAGCGGTGTGAAAACCGCCTACGACCCGGAAGGCTCGTGGAAGTACTACTCGTGCCTGGCGCTCGACGTCGGGCTGTAGCCACCCGGGACGCCGACCGGTAGAAGCGGCTCGTTCGCTCCGCTCGTCAGGCCATTGCCCGAACGGGTGTCCGCTCCGGCGGACGCCCCTCACCGACGTGCCGACCAGGCGCCGGGGCGCTGCGGTCGTCCGGGAACCCTTACGGGGCCGGGCGTGCCCCTCGTCGAGGGACCTCATCGAGGGAGGCGTCACACCTTGTCCACCTGCTCGGAAACGTTTCCCGCCTGCTCCTCGCGCAGCCACCGGGAGTGGTATCGCTCCGCCCAGGACCGGCTCACGTATCCGGTGCGCATGCCCAGCCGCGCCTCGGGGTCCTGGAAGGCCTTGCGCATGTGTCCGAGCAGGACGAAGGTGATCGCCCAGGCCAGCAGGTCGTGGACGAAGATCGCGCTGGTGCGGGAGATGAAGGGCGCCAGCCCCATGAACCACATCAGCAGACCGGTGAACATCATCACGAGGACCGCGCCGGCGATCCAGCCCGCATAAAGTTTCTGGCCCGCGTTGAACTTGCCGGCCGGGCGCGCCTCGGGAGAGGTGTGGCGCCTGCGCACGGCCCGCAGCCACTGCCGGTCGTACACCGCGAAGCGGTTCAGCCGGCGCAGGTCCGCGCGGAAATCGGCGGACAGGAGCCCCAGCAGGAAGGGCAGCGGCAGCGATATGCCCGACCACTCGTGCACGGTGACCATCAGATGCCGCCGCCCGACGAGCTGGGCGAGAGGCCCGATATAGAGGCAGGCGGCCGAGACCAGGCACAGCAGCATCAGCCAGCCGGTGGCCCGATGGACCATGCGCGGGGCGGTGCCGAAGCGGCTGACGCGGCCGGTGGGGTCAGGCCCCGTCGCCGTGCCGGTCGACGCCGTCGAGCCAGCCGTCGATCGCATATCCGCGTTCCTCCCAGTAGCCGGGAACGACCTTGTCGGTGACCGAAATGCCGGACAGCCACTTGGCCGACTTGTAGAAGTACATGGGGGCCACGTAGAGGCGGACCGGTCCGCCGTGCTCGTGGGTGATGGGCTTGTCCTGCATGTTCAGCGCGACCAGGACGTCCGAGCGGCGGGCCTGTTCCAGGGTGAGGCTCTCGGTGTAGGCGCCGTCGAAGCAGGTGAAGCGGACCGCCGCGCCCGGGGAACGCACTCCGGCGGCGTCGAGGATGTCCGCGAGCCTCACCCCTTCGAAGGGCGTCTTGTCCACGCGCCAACCGTCCGTGCACAGCACGTCGCGCACGATCCGGGTCTGCGGCATCGCGCGCAGTTCGCCGAGCGTGTAGCTCTTCGGCTTGTCCACCAGTCCGCCGACCCTCAGCGCGTAGTTCGTCTCGTCCTTGTGCGGCACCGAACCGACGACGCTGTAGTACCGGAATCCGCCCGGGTTGGGCAGCAGTCCGGTCAGGCCCGTTGCGTCGACCTGGGAGGCGGCGCCGAGGAACCCCTCCCAGCCGCGCTGCAGATAGGGCGCGGCGGCGAGCCCGGCGGCGCCCGCGCCGAGCATGCCCAGCATCGCCCGTCGCGCCACCGGTGCGCCCTCGGCACTCCGCTTCGGCTTTCCTGCCATGGTCCGTGTGCTCCTTCAAGGTGGCGACGGTCCCGGCGCGGTGCGCCGCACGGGGCGGAACTGGCCGGGCGAGCCCACACGCGTGAACGCGGGGCGAGTCATCGCGACATCCGTCACCTGCTTAACTGGTGACGATGCTGTCATGCGGACCTCGGGCTGTCAACGACGGGACGTCGGCGCCGTGAGGCGGGACTTCCCCACGGGCCGGTCGGCACGCACCGGCACACACATATGACCGGGGAACGCCTGCACCGTCGGCGAGCAGGGCCACGATGGCTGCTAGGGTGCCTCCGACCTAGACCATGTATCGAGGAGTCGCAGACGTGGTGGGTGACGACGACATCTCCGGGTGAGATCCGGATCTGACGGCCACCGGACGCGCTGAGGAGCGCCGCCGAGGTGGCCCGTCTCGTCGTACCCCCTTTTGCCATGTCTGCCCAGGGCAGGGGCCTGTTCACTGCCCGCGATCCGCCCGAGGTCACCTCCATGTCCGACGTCGCCGTCGTCTGCTCGAACCTGTCCTTCGCCTGGCCCGACGACACCCCCGTCTTCCACGACCTGTCCTTCGCCGTGACAGCCGGCCGAACGGGCCTGGTCGCCCCCAACGGCTCCGGCAAGTCCACCCTGCTCAAGCTGATCGCCGGTGAACTGAAGCCCGCCACCGGCTCGGTGGTCGTCGACGGCGCGCTCGGCTACCTCCCGCAGAGCCTGCCCCTGGCCGGCGATCTCACCGTCGCCGAGGTGCTCGGCGTCGCCGACGTGATCCGCGCCCTGGACGCCGTCGAGTCCGGGGACGTGAGCGAGGAGCACTTCACCACCATCGGCGACGACTGGGACATCGAGGAACGCACCCGCGCCCAGCTGGACCGCCTGGGCCTCGCCGACCTCACCCTGGACCGCAGCCTGAGCACGCTCAGCGGCGGCCAGGTCGTCTCGCTGGGCCTCGCCGCCCAGTTGCTCAAGCGCCCGGACGTGCTGCTGCTCGACGAGCCCACCAACAACCTCGACCTGAGGACGCGACACAAGCTCTACGACGCGCTGGCGGACTTCGCCCGCTGCCTGCTGCTGGTCAGCCACGACCGCGCGCTGCTCGACCGCATGGAACGCATCGCCGAGCTGGGCAGCGGAGAACTGCGCTTCTACGGCGGCAACTTCACCGACTACGAGGAGGCGGTGCGGGCTGAGCAGGAGGTCGCCGAGAAGAATGTGCGCAACGCCGAACAGGAACTGAAGCGGGAGAAGCGGGAGATGCAGCAGGCCCGCGAACGCGCCGAGCGCCGCACGAGCAACGCCGCACGGAACCTCAAGAACGCGGGTCTGCCCCGCATCTTCGCCGGCAACATGAAGCGCGGCGCGCAGGAGTCCGCCGGCCGGGCCGGGCAGATGCACGCGGCCCGGGTCGGCGAGGCCAAGGCCCGCGTCGACGAGGCCGGACGCGCGCTGCGCGAGGAGCAGCGCCTCACCCTGGAGCTGCCCGACACCCAGGTGCCCGCCGCACGCAACCTGTTCATCGGCGAGGGGATGCAAGTCCACCACGGCGACCGGCCCGTGTTCGCCGACGGCGGGGTCGACCTCACCGTCCGCGGCCCCGAGCGCATCGCGCTGACCGGGCCCAACGGCGCCGGCAAGACCACCTTGCTGCGGCTGGTCAACGGCGATCTCGCCCCGGACGGTGGGGAGATCAGGCGGAACGTCGGCCGGATCGCCTACCTCTCACAGCGCCTGGACCTGCTGGACCTGGACCGCACCGTGGCGGAGAACTTCGCCGAGTTCGCTCCCGGGCGGCCCGAGGCGGAGCGGATGAACCTGCTCGCCCGCTTCCTCTTCCGGGGTGCCCGGGCACACCTGCCGGTCGGTGTCCTGTCCGGAGGCGAACGGCTGCGCGCCACGCTGGCCTGCGTGCTGTACGCCGAGCCCGCCCCCCATCTGCTGCTGCTCGACGAGCCGACCAACAACCTCGACCTGGTCAGCGCGGGTCAGCTGGAGGGTGCGCTCAACTCTTACCAGGGCGCCTTCGTGGTGGTCAGCCACGACGAGCGGTTCCTCACCGAGATCGGGGTGAACCGCTGGTTGCGGCTGGCCGACGGAGCGCTCAAGGAGTCGGGGGCACCCGCGGTGTGAGCCGCCGGCGTGTGCAGTGGCCCGCGTCCGAGGCCGTGCGCCCGGCGGGCCGACCACCGATCACGTGGGACGGATTCCTGTGCCTCAAGCCGCTCTGCTCGCTCACGACCTCGTCCGCGTCCTGGGAGGCCGGCGAGTCCTCGACGGTGTCTCCCTGACCGCCTCCCCCGGCCACCGCATCGGCCTGATCGGGGAGAACGGCGTCGGCAAGTCCACTCTGCTGCGGGTGCTGGCCGGCGTGGACGAACCCGACGCGGGGAGCGTCACGCGCCCCGGCGACCTCGGCTTTCTGCACCAGGAGATGCCCTTCGACGCCGCCACGACCATCGCGGCGGTGCTCGACGAGGCGCTGCGCGAGGCGCGTGAGGACCTCGCGGAACTCGAACGGCTCGGCGAGGAGCTGGCCCGCGTCCCGGAGGGGGATCCGGGCCATACGGACCTCCTCGACACCTACGGCAGGCGGCTGGAGCAGGCCCAGGACCGGGAGTCCTGGGACGCCGACCGCCGCGCGGCGCTGGTGCTGGCCGGCCTGGGCCTCGGCGCGCTCCAGCACGACCGCACGCTCGGCTCGCTGTCCGGCGGGCAACGCGGCCGGCTGGCCCTCGCCGCACTGCTCGTGCGCAGGCCGTCGGCACTGCTGCTGGACGAGCCGACCAACCACCTCGACGACGGTGCCGCCGCCTTTCTGGAGGAGCAGGTCCGCGGCCTGCCCGGCACCGTGGTCGTCGCCAGCCACGACCGGGCGTTCCTGGACGCCGTCTGCACGGATCTGATCGACCTCGACCCGGCGTTGGACGGTCCGGTCCGCTACGGCGGCACCTACAGCGCCTACCTGGACGACAAGCGCGCCGAGCGGGAACGCTGGGAGCGCCGGTACGCCGAGGAGCAGCAGGAACTGGAGGAGCTGCGGCACGCGGCAGGCGTGACCGCGCACCGCCTCGCGCCCGACCGGTGGCGGCGCGACAACGAGAAGATGGGCTACGGCCACCGGGCCGGCCGGGTACAGAGCCAGATCTCCCGCCGGGTGCGCAACGCCACCCGGCGGTTGGAGGAGTTGGAGCGCGCCCGGGTCGCGGAGCCTTCCCGGCCGCTCGGGTTCGCGGTCGGTGAGCTGGCCGCGCGTGCCGATGAAGGCCCGCAGCCCCTGGTGTCCTTGCGGGACGTCCGGGTGCCGGGCCGGCTCGCGCTGGAGGGTCTGGAGGTGACGGCGACAGACCGGCTGCTGGTCACCGGCGGCAACGGGGCCGGCAAGTCGACGCTGCTCGCCGTCCTCGCCGGACATCTGCCGGCCGAGGGCGAGGTGCGCAGGCGGCGCCGGCTGACGGTGGGGCTGCTCGGCCAGGACACCGTGTTCGACCGGCCCGACCGCAGGGTCCGCGACACCTATGAGCAGTCGCTGGGTGCCGAGCGAGCCGAGAAGGTGCCGCTGAGCTCGCTCGGACTCATGCACGAGGCTGACCTGGGCAAACCGGTCGGGCAGCTGTCCGTGGGGCAGCGCCGGCGGCTCGCGCTGGCCCTGCTGGTGGCCCGCCCGCCCCAGCTGCTGCTGCTCGACGAGCCCACCAACCACCTGTCCCCCGCCCTGTGCGACGAGCTGGAGGCCGCGCTCGGCCCCGGTCCCGGCGCGATCGTCCTCGCGAGCCACGACCGCTGGCTGCGGAGGCGGTGGCAAGGCCGCGAACTCCGCCTGGAGCAGGGGCGCGTGCAGCGGGAGGAGGAGGAGTCGACGGCCCGTTCCCGGTCCTGACCCGCGCCCGCCGGACACCGTTTCCGGTCCTGACCTCCGCTCCATACGCGAGGTGCCGGTGCCATACGATCGTGAGCACACGACCCCAGGGGGTGACCGGCCCGAGGGTGACGAACCTTGCGCTAGCCGGAAATCACCTGTCAAGATGGTGATGTGAATCTTAACCATGTCTTCGTATGCGGACACCCGGCCCTGGACTTCGTGGCCACCCTTCGTGCCCGGCGCTCGATCCGGTTCGAGATGTTCGTGACGCCGGAGCGGCTCAATGCCTGGTACCTGGAGTCCGGACTCGTGGACACGATCACACCCGGTGACGAGGAGGACGTCCGGGAGGCGATCGCCGTGCGCGAGGCCCTCTACCGGCTGGTCACCAACCGACGGCTCGGTGAGGAGTTCGACCGCGAGGCACTCGCCGTGGTCAACGGCGCCGCGCGCAAGACCCCCGCGACGCCGCAGCTCACCGTGGCCGGGCGGCACACCGAGGCGACCTCCGGGCAGGCCCTGGCCACCGTCGCCCGGCAGGCCGTCGAACTGCTCAGCGGCCCGGACGTCCCGCTCCTGAAGGAGTGCGGCAACCCGGAGTGCACGCGTGTCTACATCGACCGTTCCCGGGGCACGCGACGGCAGTGGTGCGGCATGGAGTCGTGCGGCAACAAGATCAAGGCAGCCGCGTACCGCGCCCGCAAGAAGGCCGCACCCGCCGTCACCGCACGCTGACCTCCGCGACGCTTCTGTGCGTCCGAGACGATCCGCTGGTCGCCGTTCTCCGGTCCCGCGCTGTGGAGTCGGCAGAGGTGGTGGAGCAGCGGTTCTTCGAGGCTCTGGAACTTCGCGAAGAAGCAGGAGGAGCCCGTCGTCGCGAAGGCGAAGCGGGTACCCGCCGGAACCGCGTCACGGCACCCGACGTCGGCCAGGCCCGCGTCGGCCTCTGACCAGTGACCTCCTGGCGGAGCTGCTCGGCAACCACGAGGAGCCGCGGCCGGCCTAGGAGTTGTGGGATGAACTCATGAAGAAGTACCCGGACCGCAACCCGACGCGGCAGGTGGTGCGGAACACCCTCGAATTCCTGGTCGCCAAGGGACGCAACCGGCGTCACAAGCAGCAGCGCTCCATCAAGTGCACCCACGTGAAGCGGGACAAGGCCGCCGCTGGCTGACACCTTCGCTCGTCCCGCGGGCTGGTGGTTCCCGGCCGGACACCTGTATGCCCTGTGACGCGGGCCGATCACCTGTGACGGTGAGGCGTCCTGGCGCGGAGTTCGCCCCACAGCACCGCGTCCGCCAGTCGGGCCGCCTGGTCGATGTCGTCGGCAGTCGGGGTGCGCATGAGTTCCCGCACGGTCGGTGCCGCACTGCTAGAACTACCCCTCGCGGGGCGCAGTACGTGAACACATACACGACGACCGTCGGACACCACCTCCGACGACCGACGGGCGCGCGGTGGATCGAGACCCCGAGACGCCGGCCACACCGGTGCACCCCGACGCCGTGGGTGAGGGCGCGATGGCCGCCGCCGTCGAGAGCGCGCGCTCGCCCGTCACGCGTGGATGTTCCACACGTGGCACCGCTGACCTCCCGACCCGTCGGTGTCCCAGGCCGGACCGGACCAGCACGGTCCCGTGGCGGGCCGGCCTTTCGGTACCGCGATCTCCGCGCCCGGATCCGCCGTCAGAAGAAGCTGGATGCCGACGGGCCGTACCCCGACACCGCCGCGCTCTCCGCCCAGTGCCACACCTGCGTGTCGGCAGGCCACTGACGCTCCTCGGAGTGTGCCGTGTCCCGGGGCGGCCACTCGCCGGAGACGGCCGAGACACGGCCGAGGGCGGAACGACGGTGCTTGGCGTTCCCTACGTGTGTGTAAGTCATCGAGGCCATGCCCTGCCTTCGCTCTCCGGTCGATGGTGTGGGAAACGGGTCCCGCGCAGGGGGGAAGTCAGCACGGGACCCGCCTCCAGGGAGGGGTGCGTCAGGCGGCGGCGCTGGCGTTGATCGTGACGGGCACGTTGTCGCGTGTCGCCTTGGAGTACGGGCAGATCTGGTGGGCGGCGTGCGCGAGTTCCTCTGCGGTGGCCTGGTCCACGCCGCCAAGGACCGGGGTGAGGACTGCGGAGAGGGAGAACTCGCCGTCGTCGCCGTGAGTGAGGGTGACCTCGGCCGTAATGGTGGTGCTGGTCAGCCGGATCTTGCGCAGGGTGGCGGCGCGGCGGAGGGCGCCGAGGAAGCAGGCGGCCCAGCCCGCGGCGAAGAGCTGCTCGGGGTTGGTCGCGGTGCCGGCGCCGCCCAGCTCCTTCGGGAGCGCGAGGCTGGTCTCCAGCAGGCCGTCGGAGGAGCGGACGTGACCGCCGTTGCGGCCCTCTCCGTCGACGTCGACAACGGCGGTGTAGCTGACTGCCATGACTGGGCTCCCCATCTGGGTCGAATGGTCTTCGGGCGCCTTCTGACCAGCACACTCTTGCGTCACTGGTTGAGACGGTGACGCAATCATGGCAGCCCTTCGCGTCACCAGTCAAGGCGGTGACTTTTCGCCTCTCCGTGGAAACCTGAGTCATACGGCCCCTCCCCCTCCGCCGTCGCACGTCCCTTGAGCGCGACCTGCATGTGTGCGTGGCAACAGAGCACACGCGTGAGACAATCGCCGTACGCCAACGGCCGTTTCGGCAATCGGGAGCCGAACTGCCTGACGGCTGCCGCCAGACCGCCCGCACCCCACCGCTGCGCCACCTGCCCCGTCGTGGAGAGGAACCGCAACCCGGCCCGGTCGACGAAGGCGCCGTCCCGGACATCGCCGAGACCGACAACCCGCCCCTGCGCCTGCTGCCGGGCAAGGGCGTCGTCGCCGTCGCCCCACACGGTCCAGGTCATCGACGGCGGCCTGAACCATCTGCCCGGTCGGACTTCAAGCGCATCACGGCCAGAACGGGCGGCACCGAGTCGATGCCTGATTCCGCCTTCGGCTCACGGGATGAAGAGCGGCCGTGGCCCGGCCCCGGCACGCGGTCGGCGGGGACGGCCGTGGGCCCCGTGGCGATGGCGCACGTACGGCGGGAGGCCGGGGGAAAGCGATGGCGTCGCAGCCGTCCGTGGGCAGTCGGAAACGCCGCGCCGGCGGCAGGCGGTCGGCTCCACCTGCCGCCGTCGGCGGATCTGTCCGTGGTCGGTATCGGGTCAGAGGGTGATGGTCTTGTACTCGGTGTAGGTGCCGAGGCCGACCGCGCCGTACTCGCGGCCGATGCCGCTGGCCTTGAAGCCGCCGAACGGGCCGTCGAAGGCGACGGAGGCGCCGTTGATGGTGATAGTGCCGGTGCGGACGCGGCGGGCGACCGCCAGGGCATGCTCCTCGTCGGAGGACCAGACACCGCCGGAAAGGCCGTACTCGGAGTCGTTGGCGATGCGGACGGCGTCGTCCTCGTCGTCGTAGGCGATGACGACCAGCACTGGGCCGAAGATCTCCTCCTGCGCGATGCGCATGGAGTTGTCCACGTCGGCGAAGACGGTGGGCGTGACGTAGTTGCCCTTCCCCAGGCCCTCGGGGATCTGCGGGCCGCCGGTGACCAGGCGGGCGCCCTCCTCGATGCCGAGCTGGATGTAGTTGCGTACCCGCTCCTGCTGGTCGGGGCGGATCATCGGGCCGATGAAGGTGTCGGGGTCGCCCGGGTCACCGACCTTCAGGGACTCCACCAGTTCCTTCAGCGCGGCCACGACCTCCTCGTACCGGCTCCGCGGGGCCAGGATCCTGGTCTGGGCGATGCACGACTCGCCGTTGTTGAGCAGGGAGCCGAACTTCACGCCGGCGACGGCCTTCTCGATGTCGGCGTCGGCGAGGATGATGGCGGCGGACTTGCCGCCCAGCTCCAGGCTGACCCGCTTGAGCTGCTCGCCGGCGATCGAGGCGATGCGGCGGCCGGCCGCCGTCGAGCCGGTGAAGGCGATCTTGTCGACCTCCTTGTGCGACACCAGGTACTCACTGGTCTCCCGGTCCGCAGGCAGGACGCTGATCACGCCCTCGGGCAGGCCCACGCGCTCCAGCAGCTCGGCCAGGAAGCCCATGCTCAGCGAGTTCTCCGGGGACACCTTCAGGACCACGGAGTTGCCGGCGACCAGCGCGGGGATGATCTTCGAAGTGGCCGAGGAGAACGGCGAGTTCCACGGGATCACGGCGGCCACCACGCCGATCGCCTCACGGCGCACCACACTGCGCACCGGGGACGCAGGGTCAGAGGGCACCAGGGTCTCCTCCCAGGCGAACTCCTCCGCCGCCTTCAGGTAGGCGTTCGCCTGCCGGGTCAGGCTGGGCTGTCCGGCCCGGGTGAACCATCCCGCCGAACCGTTCTCCAGCGAGATCAGGTGCGCGATCTTCTCCGCGTTCTCCTCGCGCAGCGCGTTGAACCGCCGCAGGACCGCGATCCGTTCCGCGGGCGGCGCCGAACGCCACACACCCGCCTCGAACGAGGCCCGCGCCGCGGCCACCGCGCGGTCGATGTCCGCCGGCTGCGCCTGGGCGGCGCGGCCGACCACCGACTGGTCGTGCGGCGAGGCGATGCCGAGCAGCTCCGGGTCGCTCGGCTCCACCCAGGAACCCCCGATGAAAAGCCGGTCGTAAGTGATCATGTGCTCTCTCTCCTTCGGGGTATCCTTCAACTGTCACATAAATGTAGCACTTAATCGCTGTAGATACACATAGTCGAGATGGAAAGCATATGATCCTCCGCACTGGAGCTGCGATTAGATTCAGAGAGCCGACACAGAGCGCAATCTGTCGGTCTGACCACCGGGGCGCGGCTTGTCGTCAGCGGAAGGGCCGCGGGGCAGCGCGTGATGCCGGGCCGCGTCGCCGGTCAGCGCGCCGGGCGCGCCTTTCGAGGAGTGCAGGTGTTCGCGAACCACCGCGGCCAGCGCCCAATGAAGGCGCCGGCCGGGTGGAGTGCGGTGATTGGGTGCTCAGGCGGCTGGGACGGTGCCCTTGGCGTCGGCGTTGGCGGGGTCGGTGACGCCGGTCCCCTGCTCCTGCCCTGTCCTGCGGGCGGGCTTGAGGAAGAGGGCCAGAAGGGTGCCGACGGCGAGGGCGGGGGTGATCCAGAGGTATCCGGCGGCGGTGGCGTGGGCGAAGGCGTCCAGCGCGGTGTCGCGCAGGGCCGCCGGGAGAAGGGAGACGGTGTCCGGGCGGGCGGCGTCGAAGCCGCCGGAGGTCGGCAGGCCGTGGGTGCGGTCGACGAAACCGGTGTTCAGGAGGGCGCCGAAGACGGCGACACCGAAGGCCGCGCCGATGGAGCGGGCGAAGGTGACCACCGCGCTGGCGGCGCCGAGGTCGGCGGCGGGCACGCTGTTCTGCACGGTGGTCAGCACGACCATCGGGACCATGCCGATGCCGACACCGGTGATGAGGAAGTAGGCGCTCAGGACCAGAGTGTCGGTGACGGCCCCGATGGTGCCCAGCAGGAGCAGCCCGGCGAGGTTGGCGAGCAGGCCCGTGAGGAGGATCGGACGCAGCCGGCCGGTGTGGGCGGACCAGCGTCCGGCCAGGGACTGGCTGACGACCAGGCCGGCAACCAGCGGCAGCATGTGGATGCCGGAGAAGGTGGCCGAGACCCCGTGGACGATCTGCAGGTAGGTGGGCAGATACACCAGGACGGCGAACATGGCCGCGTTGGCGACGAATCCGATCAGCGAGGAGAAGACCACGGTCCTGGAGGCGAACATGGCCGGCGGTAGCACCGGGGCGGCGGCGCGGCGCTCGACGGGCACCAGCAGGGCGCCGAGTGCGACGGTGGCGACGATCAGGCCGATGATGGCCGGCGAGCCCCAGCCCCAGCGCTCGCCGAAGGACGTGACCAGGATCAGGCCGGTGGCGATGGCTGCCAGCACCAGGGCGCCCGCGTAGTCGACGCGGCCCTTGGCCCCCCTGACGCTCACCGGGAGTGCCCGCGCTGCGATGACCAGGGCGACGGCCCCCACGGGCAGGTTGACCAGGAAGGCCCACCGCCACGACAACTGGTCGGTGAAGACACCGCCGAGCAGGGGGCCGACGATGCTGGCGACACCGTAGACCGAACCGAACATGCTCTGGTAGCGGCCGCGTTCGCGGGGGGCGACGATGTCACCGACCAGGGCGAAGGTCAGCACGATCATTCCGCCGCCGCCCACGCCCTGCAGCACGCGGGCGCCGATCAACTCGGGCAGGTTCCGGGCCAGGCCGCAGGCCACCGAGGCGATCAGGAAGAGGGTGGTCGAGGCCAGGTACAGGCGCTTGCGGCCGAACATGTCGCCGAGCTTGCCCCACAGCGGGGTCACCGCCGTCGACGCCAGCAGATACGCGGCGCTGACCCACGCGATGTCGTCGAACCCGGTCAGGTCCTGCGCTATCCGCGGCAGCGCCGTCGACACGATCGTCTGGTCCAGGGCCGCCAGGAGGACCGCCAGGACCAGTGCGCTCATGGCGGCGGCAACACCGCCGGTTCCAAGGGAGGGGGACTGCTGTGCCTTCGGCATGGAGGTGTGCCCTTCTACACGGGGTGCCAGTGGTGGCGCGCAAACCGCCTGCGAGACGGATGTGACTCAATTTGCTGGCACTATCAGCTCTATCTGTCACATGAATGTAGCACTTAGTCCGAAGGGTTGCACACATGAGGGGCGATAGGCGTCTCAGATTTCACATGCCACCGCTAGACTGCTGCGGTGAGAGCCGACGCAGCACGCAATCTGGAAGCCGTTCTGACCACCGGGGCGCGGATGCTCGCCGCCGACCCGGGCGCGAGCATCGCGAGCATCGCCGCCGAGGCAGGGGTGGACCGGCGTACGGTCTACCGGCGCTTCGCCTCTCGCGAGGAACTCCTCGCCGCCATCTACGCGGCCCGTCTCACGGCCATCGAGCAAGCCATCGAGGACGCCCGGCTGCGCGAGGCCCCCGTCACCGTCGCGCTGCACCGCTACGTCGAGAACATCATCGCCGTCAATCGCACCTGGCCCGTCGACCTCGCCCGCATGCTCGCCGACGACACCGTCCACGCACGCCGCGACGCCTCCATCCGCGAAGTCGACACCTTCCTCCAACGCGCCACCGACGAAGGCCTACTCCGCGCCAACCTGCCGCAAGGGTGGGCGAGCGCACTGCTGCCGCAGCTCATGCACCTCGTATCCCGGCAGATGCCCCATCTGAGCCCCGCCCAGGCGGCGGACGTCGTCGTCGACACCCTGTTGCACGGCATCGGAACGTCCTGACCCCTCAAGGCCCGGCAACGGCGGAAGTCCCCCTCCCGCATGCACCGTTCGGGATTCAGTCCATCCCGCCGTATTCCGGCGCGAAGGCAGCCAGTTGCCGGCCGGTCGAGCGGGATCTCGAACACACCCGCATCCGCCTCGCCCACGGCCTCCGCCTGCGCCACACCCTAGGACGCGAAGCCGCACGCCACTCGCCGACCCTGGCACACCGGAGACCTTCGAACGGCTCGGCACCCCCCGGAACGAACGAGCCCGGGCCGAGCCGAGAGCGTCGGGGCCGGCCACGCGCGCCACGAACACTCAGCCGGCCGAACGGACCTGGCATGAACGCCGGATCGGGGACCTCGCCGTCGGCGGCCTGACCCACAAAGGAGATCGGCGAACGCATACACCTGTCGCCGCGCACGGTCAACTCCCACCTCTACCGGACGGCGGTGTCACCGCCCGCGTCGTACCGCCAAGTGACGGATGTGTCCGGTCTCGTCGCGAACGACAGTGCGTATCGCCGGCCCGGGCCGCGGAAGAACAGCCTCTGCACCACCGCCCGGCACGGGGACGTCTTCGCGTCACCTGTTTGACGGGTGACGAACCATGTGCCAGGGTCGTCACGCCACAAACCGGCGGTGCTCTCGTACCCGGGAAGGGAGCGGGAGTTCCCCGGACGTGGACCGGTCACCGGAGAACGCACCACGGAGGGGTTCAGATGATCAACAGGCGTACCTTCAGCAAGGCCGTCGGCCTGGGCGCCGGGGCGGCCGCGGTCTCGTTGTCCGGCCTGCAGAGCAACGCGTCCGCCGCCACCGGCACGGCCGCCTCCCCGCAGCCCGGCGGCACGCCCGCTCCCACCGTCCCCAGCATCGTCCCCGGCACCCACACCGACTTCCGCACGCTCAAGCAGATCAAGGCCGGCGTCCTTGACATCGGCTACGCCGAGGCCGGACCCGCGCACGGCCGGGTGGTCATACTCCTGCACGGTTGGCCCTACGACATCCACAGCTACGTCGATGTCGCCCCACTCCTCGCCGACCTCGGCTACCGCGTTATCGTCCCCTACCTGCGCGGCCACGGCAGCACTCGCTTCCTGTCCCGGCACACCCCGCGCAACGCCGAGCAGTCCGCGATCGCCCTCGACATCATCGCGCTGATGGATGCCCTCAAGATCGACCAAGCTGTGCTGGCCGGCTTCGACTGGGGCTCACGCACCGCCGACATCATCGCCGCACTGTGGCCCGAACGCGTCACGTCCCTGGTCTCCACCACCGGCTACGTGATCACCAACGTCAAGGCGCAGCTGACGCCCGCCGCCCCGACCGTCGAGCACAACTGGTGGTACCAGTGGTACTTCGCCACCGATCGCGGCAAACAGGCCATGGAGAACGTCGACGAGCGCATCGCCCTGTGCCGCTACGTGTGGACCCTCGTCTCCCCCAACTGGAACTTCGCCGACGCCACCTTCCAGCGCACCGCCCAGGCCTTCCGCAACCCCGACTACGCCGCCATCGTCCTCTACAACTACCGCTGGCGCATCGGCCTCATCGAGGGCGAACCCCGTTACGCCCGCTACGAGAAGCAGCTCGCGGCCCAGCCCGCCATCCACGTTCCGACCATCACCCTCGACCCCGCCCTCGACCCCTTCACGCCGCCCGGCGACGGCACCGCCTATCGCAGCCACTTCACCGGGCCCTACGAGCACCGCACCATCGCGAACATCGGGCACAACCTGCCGCAGGAAGCGCCCACCACGTTCGCCCAGGCCGTCGTCGACGCCGACCACCTCTGAGCCCACGCGCCCGTCATCGACGCGGCCACCGACACACCACGTCGGTCACTCCCCGGAGGAGTCCCGGACGAGCGAAGTCCGGTGGAACCGTCTGACCGCCGCGCACCTGCGCGACCCCGCGGCAAGAGACGCGGTGACGCTTCCGCTCGTATTGGTTATCGAAAGGTGTGCCGTCGGGCGGCTGGCCTCCGAGCACACGGGGGTGGTGGTAACGCCGTTCGATGCCGGCGGGTCTGTCGGAGCACTACATGGCCTGCGGGGCCCTGCGCGTCCCGAACGCCTCATGGGCGTCGTGCCGTACCAGGGCGCACCCGTCACCGCTCCCGAGCACGGGACGGCGGCGGCCCGTATGGTCGAGGCGTTGGCCGCGCGGCACGCTGGCTACCCGGGCTGCCCGACGTGCTGACCGCGTTCGGCGCCATGTCCGGCATGTCCACCGACGAGCAAACCACGGTGGTCTCCCGGCGCGTGCTGCTGGCGTACTTCGCCCTGGTCGTCGTGGGCCGGCACGACCTGGCTCGCCGTAGTAGTGGAGGGCTGTCGGCCCGCCCCGGAGCGAAAGCCGAGGATCAGCTTCGGGCAGGCGCGCGGCTCAGCAGACGTAATCCCGCCCCAGACCACGTGGGATCCACAACACAGCAACCGGACCCGCCCCGCAGCGCTTCCCCTAGGGCCGATGCGCGACCTGTATGACCGTCACCGACCGATCCCTCCAAGGCAACTGACCATCTTGATCAGGCTCCGAGGCCTTGGGCGTCTGCACCTTCGCCCGTGAGCCACCGGGGAGCCGGGTGCAGTCGGCCGGTGCTCATCACTGGCTCCTCTGCCTTCCTGGCTCCCCCACGACCCGGCGCAACCGTCAGTACTGCTCGGTCTCCATGAAACCCGGACCCCCGTTGTCGTCCGCGTCGAAGGCAGCGGCGGTCGGATCGAATCCGGGCGGGCTGTCCTTCAGGGCCAGGCCCAGGCCGGCCAGCTTCGCCTTGACCTCGTCGATGGACTTCGCACCGAAGTTGCGGATGTCCAGCAGGTCCGCCTCCGAGCGAGCCAGGAGCTCGCCCACCGAGTGGACGCCCTCGCGCTTGAGGCAGTTGTAGGAACGGACCGTGAGCTCCAGCTCCTCGATCGGCAGCGCCATGTCGGCGGCCAGGGCGGCGTCCGTGGGGGACGGGCCCATGTCGATGCCCTCGGCCTCGATGTTCAGCTCGCGCGCCAGACCGAACAGCTCGACCAGCGTCTTGCCGGCCGACGCCATGGCGTCACGCGGACGCATGGCCTGCTTGGTCTCGACGTCGACGATCAGCTTGTCGAAGTCGGTGCGCTGCTCGAC
>NZ_JBITGJ010000090.1:0-31478 GCF_044456925.1 Streptomyces sp. NPDC050743 | reverse complement strand
GTCGTCGACGGAACGCTGATCCCCGTCCACGACCAGCAGCGCACCGCGAAAAGCAAGAACTACCGGCGCAGCGTCAACGTGCAGATCGTCTGCCGCGCCCGCGACCGCCGCGTGGTTGCCGTCAGCGACGCCTGGCCAGGCAACCGCAACGATGTTGTCGTCTTCCGCGAAACCCTCCACAGAACACTTCCCGACCATCCCGCCTGTCCGGTGACGGCGGCTACCGCGGGAGCGACCGCATCCGAACACCACAACGAGGTCCCGACGGACGCATCATCAAAGACCGCAAATACCGCCGGTTCCGCAAACGCCGCGCCATCGCCGAACACACCATCGCCAGACTCAAAGACCACCAAATCCTCCGCCAATGCCGACGCCGAGGCGAGGCGATCAACCACGCCGTCGCAGGCGTCGCCGCACTCCACAACCTTAAGCTCGACATCCGGTAAACGAAGCACCCCGCGCGGGGCAGCAGTTTCCTGCCCGCATTACGTGATGGCTCTTAGGCTGAGGGTCATGACCTTGCTCGCGCATGAACGCTACTGCGACGAAATCGCCGACCAGGTGGGCCGGTTCCGGGCCCTGCTCACCTCCGGCGCCGATCTGACGGCCACGGTGCCGACCTGCCCGGAGTGGACGCTGGAACGGCTCGTACGGCACATGGGCGGCGCCCTGCGCTGGGTGGCCGCGCTCGTGGGGACCCGGGCCCAGGAGATGGTCCCGCACGAGCAGGTGCCGCTCGGCGCGGGACCGGACGCCGAGGGGGACGCGGCAGCCCTCGACGCATGGCTCGCGGAGACCGGCGAACTGGTCGTCGGGGCGCTGCGCGAGGCCGGTCCCGACGCCAAGGTGTGGTCCTGGACCGGCACGGCCACGAGCGGGTTCTGGGCCCGCCGGATGACCCACGAGATCACCGTGCACCGCGCGGACGCCGCGCTCACCGTCGGGGCGCCCTACGAGGTCGCGCCCGAGGTCGCCGCCGACGCGCTGGACGAGTGGCTGCAGCTCGTGGAGTGGGTGCAGCGTTCCGGGTTGCGGGAGTGGTCGACGGAGCTGCGCGGCCCGGGCCGCAGCATCCATCTGCACGCCACCGACGCCGACCCGGCGCTGAACGCCGAGTGGCTCGTCGAGCTGGGCGAGGACGGCGTCAGCTGGCGGCGCGGCCACGAGAAGGCCACGGTCGCCCTGCGCGGCCCGCTCACCTCCGTGCTGCTCGCCTTCTACAACCGGCTGCCGCTGGACACCCCCGGCCTCGAGGTCCTCGGTGAGCGTGAGCTGCTGGAGTTCTGGCTGAAGCAGGCCACCTTCGGCTGACGCACGACCGCGGCCCGTCCCCTGGGGATAGGAGGACGGGCCGCGGTGGCGTACTGGTGTGAGCGGGTGAGGCGTCAGCCGTTGCCGCGCGCTCCACGACGGCGCATGCCGAAGTAGACCGCGCCACCGCCGACGACGACCAGCGCGCCCGCGATGCCGGCGATCAGGCCGGTGTTGGAGTTGGCACCGGTCTCGGCGAGGTTCGAGTCACCGGCCGCCGGGGACGGCGCGTTGCTCGACGCGCCCGCCGGGGCGGAGCTGGACTCGGAGGCCGACGGGGTCGGGCCGGCCGACTCGGCCGGGGCGGACTTCGACGGCGACGGCTTCGGCGTCGAGGAGGCCGGCGGGGTCGGGGTGGGGCTGTCGGTCTTGCAGGCGGTGGACGGGGTCACCAGGTCGGGCTGGATGTCCTCGTCGACGATGTTGGCCGCCTTGATGTGGACGCGGTAGGTCGCGCTCGGCTTCCATTGCTCCGGGAAGCTGACCGGAGTGCCTTCGGCCGAGCCCTTGACCTCCTGCTTGCCCACCTGGGTCTCCACGCCACCGCTGTCCTTCAGGAACACGGTGACGGTGGCGGGGGTGCCGGAGCGGTCGGTGTCGGTGACGACGATGACGCCCTTGTCGCCGTCGCACTTGGCTTCGGCCTTGAAGTCACGGATGTTGCACGCGAGCGCGGAGCTGGACAGACCCAGCACGATCGCGGTCGAGGCGGAGGCGACACCCAGAATGCGCACGGAACGGCGTACGCCACGGTGAGTTATGGACAACGCTTGTCCTTTACAGAGTGCAACTGCGGGGGGTTCGGGGGGTGTTGGGACACCGAATGAGGTGAGTGCCCCACCACCCCCAAGAGGCTCACAGGTTTATAAGCGCTCCGTAAGAGTGTCAACGCATATGCCGCCAACGGCTGTTGACTTTGCCTGCTTATTAACCGCCGGGACGTTTGATCGCCTCCGGAGCCTGCTCGATCCGGTCAACCAGGGCGATACGGGACTCCATCGACCGGCCCCGGGCGAGTGCCCGCAACAGGGGCCAGGCGGGCAACTGCCGTGTCCAGTGCTCCTCGTCGACCAGCACCATGGGTGTCGGCTCACCGTGCGACTCGTAGTAGTTCGGCGTCGCGTTGTCGAAGATCTCCTGTACGGTCCCGGCGGCGCCGGGCAGGAAGACGACCCCGGCGTTGGAGCGGGCCAGCAGGCCGTCCTCGCGGGTGGCGTTGGCGAAGTACTTGGCCGTGTGCGCAGCGAAGGCGTTGGGCGGCTCGTGGCCGTAGAACCAGGTGGGGATGCCCACCGAGGCGCCGCCGCCGGGCCAGCGCTCGCGGACCTCGAAGGCGGCGCGCGCCCAGTCGGTGACGGACGGCCGGAACGAGGGGGTCTTCGCCAGGAGCCGGAGGGCGTCGTGCAGCATCTCGTCGCGGAACGGGGCGGCGTACGCGCCGAGGTTCGCGGCCTCCATCGCACCGGGCCCGCCGCCGGTGGCCACCGTGAAGCCGGCGCGGGTCAGTTCGCGGCCGAGCCGGGCGGCGCCGGCGTACTCGGCCGTACCGCGGGCCATCGCGTGGCCGCCCATGACGCCCACCACCCGTGCGCCGACGAGGAGTTCGTCGAGGGCGTCGGAGACGGCGTCGTCGTGGATCGAGCGGAGCATGGAGGCGAAGATGTCGCCGTCGGCCTTGGTCTGTTGGAACCAGGCGTAGGCCCGGGCGTCCGAAGTCGCCTCGTAGCCCTCGTCGAGCGAGTCGAAGAGTTCGCCGGGTGAATAGACGAAAGCGCGGTACGGGTCGAACGGCAGCCCTGGGACGGGCGGGAAGACCAGGGCGCCGGAGGCGCGCACCCCGGCGGCCGCCTCGGCGTCCATGGGACAGCCGAGGAAGACGGCGCCGGTCGTGTCGGTGGCGAGCAGGACGTCCGTACGGCTCGTCAGATCAACGGCCTGTACGCGGTACTGGGCGAGTGTGCCGTGCTCGGCGACGACCTCGTCGAACTCGGCGAGGGACTCGATCTCACGGTCGCGGGCGGCACGGTTCGGCTGGGCGGGTGTCGGATGCACCCGCCCATGCTAGGTGTCAGCCCTGGACCGCCGCCGGGTCCATCCACACGACCTCCCAGCTGTGGCCGTCGAGGTCGTCGAAGGAACGGCCGTACATGAAGCCCTGGTCCTGGACGTCGGGGTTGGCGGTGCCGCCGGCCGCGACCGCCCTGCCCACCAGCTCGTCGACCTTCTCGCGGCTCTCCGCGCTCAGGCAGATCAGCACCTCGCTGGTCTTCGTGGAGTCGGCGATCTCCTTCTTCGTGAAGTCGGCGTAGCGCTGCTTGCTCAGCAGCATGGCGATGATCGTGTCGCTGATCACGACACAGGCGCAGTCGTCGGTGCTGAACTGGGGGTTGATCGTGTAGCCGAGTTCGGTGAAGAACTTCTTGGACGCCGCGACGTCGTCGGTGGCCAGGTTCACGAAGATCATCTGCTGGTACATGAGGTGTCTCTCCCGAGGTGGTCGGCTCGCGCCGGGGGCATCGTGTTCGGTGGGTAGACCGGGGGTCCCCGGAGAACTCATCGGTCGCCGTGGACCTTTTTTCAGCGGTCCACGGGGAGGGCCGCCAGGGCGGCGACGGCGAGGGTGAGCGGGCCGAACAGCGCCAGCAGGGCCGCCGCACGCAGGGCCGCGGCCACGCGCAGCATCGAGGCCGGGGCGCCGAGGCGCAGCAGCGCGGCGGTCGTGTCGGCCCGGCACTGGCGGGTCTCCACGGCCGCGGTGAGGAGGGTGGCGACCGTGCAGCCGGTGACGAGCAGCGCGCCGAGGGTCGTCAGGGGGCCGAACGCCGGTGCCGAGCCCGCGTACAGCGTGGTCATGGCGTAGCCGGCGGACCCGACCGCGCAGACGACGCCGAGGGGCCGTCCGATGCGGGTGGCCTCCGTCATGAGGACCCGGCCGGCCAGCAGGCGGAGGGCGCCGGGGCGGGAGGCCTGCAGGAGACGGCCGCACAGGTGGGTCAGGCCGGGGGCGGCCAGCACCAGGCCGGTCGCGGTGAGGAGCCAGCCGAGGAGTACGGCGGCGTTCGCGTGGTCGGCGTAGGACTGGACCGCGAGGCCGGTGGCGAGGAGGGCGATGCCCCAGGGGAGGCCGGTGGGGGCGGTGTGCCGGGGGCCGGGCATGACGTGGGCCAGGCCGCCGTCCGCCGTCGGGGGTTCGGGGTCGGTGTCGCTGTCCGGCACCGGCGGGTTGCCGCCGTGCTGTGGGTCGGCAGCCGCCCCGGCGGCACGACCGCGAGGGCCCCCGGCACCCGGCCGCCCCCGCGCCCCGAACCTGCCGTACGTCCCGAACGTCTCCCGGGCCGCCGAGTAGCCGTACGCCCCGAAACGGCCGTACCTGCGCAGCAGCGGGGCGGCGGGGCGGGGGTCCTTCGGGCGCAGGGTCAGGGCCACCGTGGCCGAGGCGACGGCCGGGACCAGGCCCAGCAGGGTCAGGGTCGCCGGGACGGGGAGGTGTCGGCCCGCCGCCAGGAAGTCCGTCGCCGCGCCGCCGAAGGGCAGGCCGGTGAGGTTGCCGCGCAGGTACAGGAAGGCCAGCAGGGCCAGCAGCGAGCCCAGGGTGCAGGACAGGGCCGTGGTCAGCGCGGAGACCGCCATCAGGCGCGCCGGACCGAGGCCCACGGCGGACAGGCCCGTGCGCGGCCGGGTGCCGGGGTCGGTGCGGGCGACGGCGAGCGCGAAGTACACGGTGGCGGCGAGCGGCACCGCGCACCAGGACAGCCGCAGCGCGGCGGCGTCCGGGGCCTCGGGGTGGTTCAGGGCGTAGCCGAAGCAGGAGAGCAGGAGGAAGCCGGTGCCGGCCGAGGCCGCGGCCACCAGCAGGCGGCGCAGCTGGACGGCGGGCCGGGCCGCCCCGGTCAGACGGAGAGCGACCACGCGGCGCGGCCTTCCGTCTCGGGAGCGTCGGGCAGGTGCACGGTGCTGACGCGCCGGCCGTCCAGGAGGGACACGGTGCGGTCGGCGAGGGCGGCGGTGTCGGGGTCGTGCGTGGCGAGGACCACGGTGATGCCGTGCGAGCGGGCGGCCGTGGTGAGGGTGCGCAGCACGTGGTTGCGGTCGGCGCGGTGCAGCGGAGCCGTGGGTTCGTCGGCGAAGAGGACCGTGGGGGCCGGGGCCAGCGCCCGGGCGATGGCGACGCGCTGGCGCTCGGCCTGCTGGAGTTCGTGCGGGCGGTTGCGGGCCCGGTCGCCGACGTCGAGCCGTTCCAGCCACTCCAGCGCCGCGACCTTGGCCCTGCGGCGGCCGGCGCCGCGCAGCATCAGCGCGAGCGCGGCGTTCTCCCAGACGTTCAGCTCGGGGACGAGCACCGGCGCCGGGTCGATCCAGCCGAAGCGGTCCCGGCGCAGCCGCTCCCGGCGCATCGGGCCCAGGGTGTGCATGGGCGCGCTGTTGAACCACACCTCGCCGCTGCGCACCGGCACCAGGCCGGACAGACAGCGCAGCAGGGTCGTCTTGCCGCTGCCGCGCGGGCCGGTGACGGCGAGGATCTCGCCCTCGCGCACGCCGAGCGAGATCCCGGTGAGCCCGGGGGAGCCGTCGGGGTGCGTGAAGTGCAGGGAGCGTGCCCAGAGCACGTCGTTGTCCGGCGGGGCCTCCATGGGCGTACACCTCGGTTCTGATCCGTTTTCCCGTGTCTCGTCCCTCGTGTGGGGGAACGAAGGCTGGGCCGATCGGTCACTGGAACGCTAGGCAGCCGCTGGCGGGAGGCCGGACAGCACACGGCCCCGGGCCGCCGTTCTCACTCGAACGGGCGGCACCGGGGCCGGTGTCGATCAGCTGATCGGATGAATGCGGACTACAGCTTGGTCCACGCCTCCGTCAGCGTCGCGCGCAGGATCTGCTCGATCTCGTCGAAGGTCTCCTGGTTGGAGATCAGCGGCGGGGCGAGCTGGATGACCGGGTCGCCGCGGTCGTCGGCACGGCAGTACAGGCCGTTGTCGAACAGCGCCTTGGAGAGGAAGCCGTACAGGACGCGCTCGGTCTCCTCCTCGTTGAAGGACTCCTTGGTGTTCTTGTCCTTCACCAGCTCGATGCCGTAGAAGAAGCCGTTGCCGCGCACGTCGCCGACGATCGGCAGGTCGTGCAGCTTCTGCAGCGTCTGCAGGAAGGCGCCCTCGTTGTCCAGCACGTGCTGGTTCAGGCCCTCGCGCTCGAACAGGTCGAGGTTGGCCAGACCCACCGCGGCGGAGACCGGGTGGCCACCGAAGGTGTAGCCGTGCAGGAAGGTGTTGTCGCCCTTGTAGAACGGCTCGGCGAGCTTGTCGGAGATGATGCAGGCGCCGATCGGGGAGTAGCCCGAGGTCATGCCCTTGGCGCAGGTGATCATGTCCGGGACGTAGCCGAACTTGTCGCAGGCGAACATCGTGCCGAGGCGGCCGAAGGCGCAGATGACCTCGTCCGACACGAGCAGGACGTCGTACTTGTCGCAGATCTCGCGGACGCGCTGGAAGTACCCGGGCGGCGGCGGGAAGCAGCCGCCGGCGTTCTGCACCGGCTCCAGGAAGACCGCGGCGACGGTGTCCGGGCCCTCGAAGAGGATCTGCTGCTCGATCTGGTCGGCGGCCCAGCGGCCGAAGGCCACCGGGTCGTCGCCGAAGATCGGGGCGCGGTAGATGTTGGTGTTCGGCACCTTGTGCGCGCCCGGGACGAGCGGCTCGAACGGCGCCTTCAGGCCGGGCAGACCGGTGATGGACAGGGCGCCCTGCGGGGTGCCGTGGTAGGCGACCGCACGCGAGATGACCTTGTGCTTGGTGGGCTTGCCGACCAGCTTGAAGTACTGCTTGGCGAGCTTCCAGGCGGTCTCGACGGCCTCGCCGCCGCCGGTGGTGAAGAAGACCTTGTTCAGGTCGCCCGGGGCGTGGTCGGCCAGGCGCTCGGCCAGCTCGACGGCCTTCGGGTGGGCGTAGGACCACACCGGGAAGAAGGCGAGCTCCTGGGCCTGCTTGAACGCGGTCTCGGCGAGTTCCGTACGGCCGTGACCGGCCTGGACCACGAACAGACCCGCGAGACCGTCGAGGTAGCGCTTGCCCTTGTCGTCGTAGATGTAGGTGCCCTCACCCCGGACGATGGTCGGGACGGGGGCGTTCTCGTACGAGGACATGCGGGTGAAGTGCATCCACAGGTGGTCGTACGCGGTGCGGCTGAGGTCCTTGGTGCTCACGGTTATCGGGTCCTCACGGTTATCGGGTTCCCCACATGTAGGTCTGCTTCTTCAGCTTCAGGTAGACGAAGCTTTCGGTGGAGCGCACTCCGGGCAGGGACCGGATGCGTTTGTTGATGACGTCCAGCAGGTGGTCGTCGTCCTCGCAGACGATCTCGGCGAGGATGTCGAACGAGCCCGCGGTCATCACCACGTACTCGACTTCCGACATGTCAGTCAGCGCGTCCGCGATCTTCTCGACATCACCCTCGGCGTTGATCCCGACCATCGCCTGCCGGCGGAAGCCCACGGTGAGCGGGTCCGTGACGGCGACGATCTGCATCACACCCTGGTCCAGCAGCTTCTGGACGCGCTGGCGCACGGCCGCCTCGGAGAGCCCGACCGCCTTGCCGATCGCGGCGTACGGCCTGCGGCCGTCCTCCTGGAGCTGCTGAATGATGGCGAGGGAGACGGCATCCAACTGGGGGGTGCCGCCGTTCCTGGACTCGCGGGTGGAGTCCCTCTGGTCTGCGCTTCGACTGGCCACGACCTCACTGTGCACGAGGTCTCGACAGTTTCGCAAGCCCCGATCGATGAAATCCGTTGTTTGAGACTCGCGGGCGTGCGGATTTCGCAGAAGTCGCGGCCGTGGGGGTGTTGAAAACGTGGGCCCGGCGGCTAGGGTGGGTGTCTCAGTGAGTGGACGCAAAGAACCAGATCAGGAGGCCGGCAGTGAGCACCGAGCTGCGTCGTCTGCGCAACTACATCGACGGTGAGTTCCGGGACGCCGCCGACGGACGGACCACCGAGGTGGTCAACCCCGCGACGGGCGAGGCGTACGCGACCGCGCCGCTGTCCGGCAAGGCGGACGTGGACGCCGCCATGGAGGCCGCCGCCCGCGCCTTCCCGGCCTGGCGCGACACCACCCCCGCCGAGCGCCAGAAGGCCCTCCTCAAGATCGCGGACGCGTTCGAGGAGCGCGCCGAGGAACTGATCGCGGCGGAGGTGGAGAACACGGGCAAGCCGATCGGGCTCACCCGCTCCGAGGAGATCCCGCCGATGGTCGACCAGATCCGCTTCTTCGCGGGCGCGGCGCGGATGCTGGAGGGCCGCTCGGCCGGCGAGTACATGGAGGGGATGACCTCGATCATCCGCCGTGAGCCGGTCGGCGTCTGCGCGCAGGTCGCGCCGTGGAACTACCCGATGATGATGGCGGTGTGGAAGTTCGCCCCCGCGATCGCGGCCGGCAACACCGTGGTCCTCAAGCCCTCGGACACCACCCCGGCCTCCACCGTCCTGATCGCCGACATCATCGGCTCGGTCCTGCCCAAGGGCGTCTTCAACGTCGTCTGCGGCGACCGTGAGACCGGCCGGCTGATGGTCGAGCACGACACCCCGGCGATGGCCTCCATCACCGGCTCGGTCCGGGCCGGCATGTCGGTGGCCGAGTCGGCGTCGAAGGACCTCAAGCGGGTCCACCTGGAGCTCGGCGGCAAGGCCCCGGTCGTCGTCTTCGAGGACACCGACATCGCCAAGGCCGTCGAGGACATCTCCGTGGCGGGCTTCTTCAACGCCGGCCAGGACTGCACGGCCGCCTGCCGCGTCCTCGTGCACGAGTCGATCCACGACGAGTTCGTGGCCGCGCTGGCGAAGGCCGCCGAGGACACCAAGACCGGTCAGCCGGACGACGAGGACGTGCTCTTCGGCCCGCTGAACAACCCCAACCAGCTCAAGCAGGTCGAGGGCTTCATCGAGCGGCTGCCCGCCCACGCGCGCGTGGAGGCCGGCGGCAAGCGCGTCGGCGACAAGGGCTACTTCTTCGCGCCGACCGTCGTCTCCGGCGTCAAGCAGGACGACGAGATCATCCAGAAGGAGGTCTTCGGCCCGGTCATCACCGTCCAGACCTTCGCCGACGAGGACCAGGCCGTCGAGTACGCCAACGGCGTGGAGTACGCCCTCGCCTCCTCGGTGTGGACCAAGGACCACGCCCGCGCGATGCGCATGTCCAAGAAGCTCGACTTCGGCTGCGTGTGGATCAACACCCACATCCCGCTGGTCGCGGAGATGCCGCACGGCGGCTTCAAGAAGTCCGGCTACGGCAAGGACCTGTCGGCGTACGGCTTCGAGGACTACACGCGGATCAAGCACGTGATGACGTCCCTGGGCGAGTAGGCACCGGGAACGGCAGTGAGCGGCCCCCGGACGGGTTCACCTCCCCGTCCGGGGGCCGCGCCGTGTCACGACCACAGGCCCGTCGACACGGCGATCAGCATCCCCGGAACCCCGCCCAGCAGGAGAGCGAGCCCCAGCAGCAGGAGCGGCACGCCGACGACCAGGAGCAGCGGGGTGAGGCACAGCTCCGTGGAGGTGATCAGCGTGCGGTCCCCGTGGCCCTCCTCCAGCAGCCACAAGCGGCGGACCGGCACCGCGGCGAGGGACGGGCTGGGCACCGTCCGGCCGTACGCCGTCTCACGCCCGGCCGTGTCCGTATGGACGTATCGCTGTTCCCACGGGCCGCGGACGCCGTGGGTGCGCTCGGTGCCGCGGTACTCGACCGCGACACGGCCGCCTCGCACGGCGCTGCGGATCCGCGAGATCACCAGCCGGCAGACCATGGTCCCGAAGCCGGTCAGCCCGACCCCGAAGTGGACGAGGGGGACGCAGGCCAACGCCGGACCCCATCCGCCGACGAGCCCGACCAGCACGCAGTAACAGGCCAGCACGACGAGGGCGGCGCGGGCCAGCAACTGCCGAGCGGTGAAGCGCTCCCTCAGCCGCGGCCGGGAGGCGGCCTCCCGTGCCGGCGCGATCCCCGCGAGCGCGCCGATACCCGCTTCTTCCGGCGCCGTTGGCCACTTCGGCGCCGTTGGCGGCTTCGGCGTGAACCCGCTGCCGCCCGGCGGACGTACCGCCCCCGCGCTGTCGGCGGGCAGCGCCCCGACGAGAAGGGCGTTGAGACGGTGCAGGGCCGCGAGGCCCTCGGCCAGTTCACGCCGCGCGGATGCCGGATCGCGCTCGGCCACCCGTGCCGCCTGCTCGTAGGCGTCCAGAGCCCGGGCGTACTCCACGGCCATCACATGGGTGGCACCCGGACGGTCCGCGGCGAACGGATGCCCCGCGAGCAGCTCGCCGAATGCCGTCAACCGGCCCTGCAGACGGGCCGACTCCTCCCGCGCCTCGCGGCGCCGCTTCCCTTGTGGCAGCACCCGGTCATCGTCCTCCCGGGAAGCGACCGGGACACTGTGCGGTGCGGGACGCATATCCGGGTCGTAGGTTTCCGTACCCCGGCAACGGCCGTTGATCGACAGGGTGTCGGGCAGCCGGGGGCATGCTCGACGCAGCGTCGATTGCCGGTCCGAGCGGCGGGGCGGCATCCTTCCGGGATGTCCCGGACCTCTTTCCGTACGTCGCCGATGTCCCGCCGCTCCCTCCTGCGCGCGCTCGGCGGCACCGCCGCGCTCGGCACCCTGGCCGGCTGCGGGGTGCCCGCCGCCTATGTCGCGCCCGGCGAGCGGGCCGTCGCCGACGAGTCCCTCGCCGACAAGAAGCTGACCTGGGCGAACTGGCCGCTGTACATCGACACCGACGACGACAACCCCAACCGGCGGCCCACGCTGGAGGCGTTCGAGAAGCGCACCGGGATCGTTGTGGACTACGCCGAGGAGATCAACGACAACGACGAGTTCTTCGGCAAGATCAGCCCGGCGCTGATGAACCGTCAGTCCACCGGCCGCGATCTGATCGTCATCAGCGACTGGATGTGCGCCCGGTTCGTCCGGCTGGGCTGGGTCCAGGAGATGGACCGGGCCCGCCAGCCGAACGTGGCGAAGTACCTTGACCCGCTGCTCCGTTCGCCCGCCTTCGACAAGGGCCGCCGGTACACGGTGCCGTGGCAGTCGGGCATCACCGGCATCGCCTACAACCGCGGGAAACTCGGCCGCGAGATCCGGCACGTCAAGGACCTCTGGGCAAGCGACCTCAAGGGCCGCGTGACCCTCCTGTCCGGCCTGGACGAGTCCTTCGCCCTCCTCATGCAGGGCAACGGCGTCGACATCTCCAAGTGGACGGCCGACGACTTCCACAACGTCTGCGACGAGGTGGAACGCGAGGTCCACCGCGGCCAGATCCGCCGCTTCACCGGCAACGACTACACCAAGGACCTGGTCAGCGGGGACGTCCTGGCCTGCCAGGCCTACTCCGGCGACGTCATCCAGCTCCAGGCCGACAACCCCGACATCCGCTTCGTCGTCCCCGAGGAGGGCGCCGAGCTGTGGTCGGACTCCCTGATGATCCCCAACCGGGCCCGCCACAAGACCAACGCCGAGCGCCTGATCGACTACTACTACGCCCCCGAGGTCGCCGCGGAGCTCGCCGCCTGGGTCAACTACGTCTGCCCGGTCCCGGCCGCCCAGGACGTCCTGGCGTCCTCGAAGGACGAGGACACCGCGTCCCTCGCCGACAACCCCCTGATCTTCCCGGACTCCGTCATGCGCAAGCGGCTCGTGATCGCCCGGGACATCACGTCCACGGAGCGGGTGGAGTTCGCGAAGCGGTGGAACAAGATCGTGGGGTTGGTCTGGACACGGGCGCGCGCGGGGCAAGCTGGAGTCGCTGCGGGGAAGTCGACCAAGCTCACCGAACGGGGCCGGCTGCGCAAGCTACCCGACGGCCTGTTCACCGTGCGCCTGTGACCAGCACTGCTGCCGACTATCCCCGCGAGCGGCGACTCGGGCCCCAACTGTGGTGCTTCCAACGGCCGTTGAGATTGTGCGACCAGAACCGAAGAACACGCCGGGGACACCGTCTCCCTTGTCCACCAGTGCCGCCTCGGCCTGTCCACGAGCACCATCACCTATCTCGCGGACCTGCTGCCATCCCACCTGAAGACGATCCGTTCCCCGTTCAGGTCGCTGCCGCCGGGCCGGATCGCGGTGCCGGTCCCGGCCATGCTGCGGCACGACCAGCGCCTGCTCGACGTGGCCGGCGGCAACGGCGTGCCCGAGTCCACCCTGCGACGCCGGCGCGACGAGATGATCGGACTGCTCGCCGCCAGTGCCCCGCGCCTGGACCGCGCCCTGCTCGCGACAGCCAGACGGGGCGGGGACGTCGTGCTGATCGGCAGCACCCTGATCCCCACCCAACGCCGCACCGGAGCGGAAGACCGCCCCAACCACTGCGGCAAGCACCACCGCCACGGCCTGCACTTCCTCGCCCTGACCGACAAGAAGGGCAGGCTGATCCGGATCTCCGCCGCCCGGCCGGGACGGACCACGACGCCACCGCCGCCGGCCACGACAGGGGGGCGCATCCGGCGGCCAGCTGCGCGCCCTGCTCGCCCTCTTCCCGGCGTTGACATGTATGCCTGCCTACATATAATTTCCCGATCAACAATGGCGTTGGAGAGGGGTGAGCCGGGGATGGCTGAAGAACTGGCGAGCGGAAACGGCCACCAGTCGCCGGACGGGCAGCCCGTCGGTGACGACATGGCGGTCGCGCGGAGCATGGACGGCCCGGTCGCGGTGCTGACGATGCAGCACAGGCCGCACAACTTCATGGGGTACGTCCTGCTGGACGCGCTGCTGGAAAGCATTCGGTGGGCCCACGAGCAGGGTGCGCGGGCCGTCCTGCTGCGCAGCGGACTGCGGAACTTCTCTGCCGGTGCGGACCTGGCACTGTTCGACGGCCTCGCCGGACAGGAGCCGGAGATCGACCGGATCGGGTTCCTGCATGCGTTCGACGAGCTTCCGATGCCCATCGTGGCCGCGGTGCACGGCGTCTGCGTGGGCGGTGGATTCGAGCTGGCCCTGGCATGCGACCTGATCGTGGCCGGAGAGTCGGCCAAGCTGGGGTCGGTCGAGGCCACACTGGGGCTGAACCCGCTCTCCGGCGCTGTGCAGCGGCTCGCGCAGCGTGCCGGTGCCGCCCGCGCCAAGGAGATGGCGATGCTGGCCCGCCGATACGACGCGCGGACCCTCGAGCGGTGGAACGTCATCAACCGGGTCGTCGCCGACGACATGCTCGACGAGGTCGCGCTGTCGCTGGCCCAGGAACTGGGCCACGGAGCCACAGTCGCGCATGCCTCCACCAAGGCAATCGTGTCGTACGCGCTCGAGAACGGTGTGCGGGCCGCCGACGAGAAGATGGCCGAGCTGCAGCGCGGTGTCTGGGCCTCTCGCGATCTGCAGCATGCACTCGAGTCGGTCCGCACCACGGGCCTGGGCTCGGCTCGATTCGAAGGCAGGTAGGTCGTGGTTCTCCCTCTGCACGGACTGCGCGTGGTCGACTTCAGCCGGGTCCTCGCAGGCCCACACTGCGGAAAGCACCTGTTGGACCTGGGCGCCGAAGTGATCAAGATCGAGCCCCCGGCCGGAGACGTCTCCCGCTTCTCTTACCCGAACCAGGGGACGATCAGCGGGTACTACGCGCAGCAGAACGCCGGCAAGCGCAACATCAGCATCGACCTGAACCTCCCCGAAGCGCGGAAGATCGCACTCGAGTTGTGCGACACCGCCGACGTCGTCATCGAGAACTTCCGCCCAGGGGCACTGGCATCCTTCGGCCTGGACCACGAGTCGGTCTCGAAGCGCAACCCCCGCGTGGTCTACGTGTCGATGAGCGGCTACGGGCAGCGCGGACCGTGGCGCAGCCGGATGGCGTACGCACCCACGGTGCAGGCCGAGACCGGATTCACCTCGAACACGCTGCGCCACTTCGGCATCGACGGCGACGACCAGCAGACCGACCCGCTGTCGCACGCGGACGTCTACACCGGGCTGCACGGTCTCGTCGCGGTGCTCGCCGCGCTGAACCACCGCCACGCCACAGGAGAGGGCCAGTACGTCGACGTGGCCATGGCGGCGGTCATCACGTCCATGAACGAGCGCACGCACTACGATCTTTCCGGCATCGACCTCGGCGATGAGCGCCCGATCCTCGGCGCGACGGACGTCAACTTCTTCATCAGCCCCGAAGGGCGTGAATTCGTCATCTCCACCAGCCTGGTGGGCAGCCTGACCTTCCCGTTCTACCTCAGCGCGATGCGGCGACACGACCTCGCCGACGATCCAAGGTTCCGCACACCGCAACTGAGGGCCCGTCACCTCCACGAGCTGCGTGCCATCGTGCAGACCTGGATCTACACCTTCGACGACATGGCCTCGCTCGACGCGCAACTGGACGAGGCGAAGATGGCGAGCGGAATCGTGCGCACACCGCAGGAGTTCGCGGCCGGTGAGTGGGCCCAGACCTGGCCCGCCGTCCGGGAGGTGCCCGACCGCGCAGGCGGCCGGATCACCATCCCCGGCTCGCCCTGGCACTTCGGAAGCAACAACGGACAATCGGGAACGGGCGAGCAGATCCCGGCGTTCCAGGGCGAACACAACCACGCCGTCCTGAGTGAACTCGGCTACGACGAGGACACGATCGCGGGCCTTTTCGCCAAGGGAGCGCTGGTGGAGCCGGCCCGCGAATCGGTCAAGCCGTGAAGGGGCAGAGGGAACTCCGGCCGCGGCACGACCCTGCGACCGAGGCGACGCCAACGGCAACGTCATCCATGAGGGCGAGAGAGCAGATGGCAATCGATCGGCCCGTGTGGACTCCCACACAGCAGGCCACCGAACGGGCGAGGATCACCGAGTTCACCCGGTACGTCGCTGAGCACTACGACGTGCAGCCCGAAAGCTATGAGGAGCTGTGGCAGTGGTCTGTCACCGACCTCGAAGCCTTCTGGACCGCAGTGGCGGACTTCTTCGACGTGCCATGGTCGGACCGGCCCACCCGCACGCTTGTGCCGGGCGAGATGCCCGGCACCCAGTGGTTTCCTGGCGGAACCACGAACTACGTCTCGCAGATCTTCCGCCACACCACCGGTACGGCCGTGATCGCCCGCAATGAGCTGGGCGAGTCGACGTCACTGACGTGGCCGCAACTGCGTACGGCCGTGGCAGCGTTCGCGGCGACGCTGCGCGCCAACGGTGTCACCACCGGCGACCGTGTCGTCGGGTACCTGCCCGACATCGCCGAGGCCGTCATCGCGTTCCTGGCCACGGCCAGCCTCGGGGCCGTCTGGGCCGGCTGCGCTCAGGACCTGGCGGCGGCCGCGGCAATCGAGCGGCTCGCCCAACTCGAGCCCGCGGTCCTGGTATTCGCCACCGGCCACCACCACCGCGGCCGATTCGTGGACCGGACCGCCGAGGCACGCGCTATCGCCGCTCGGATGCCGACGCTCCGGCTCCAGGTGGTCGTGCCCCGCGGTCCGATCCACGACCCGGTCCCGGCAGGCCTGGACGGCATCCGGCAGCTCACCTGGCAGGAGGCGGTGGCCGACGAGGCCGAACTACAGGTGACGCAGGTCCCGTTCGACCACCCCCTGTGGGTGCTGTTCTCGTCGGGAACCACCGGCGTGCCCAAAGGCATCGTGCACGGACACGGCGGCGCCCTGCTCGAGCAGCTGAAGAGCATTGCTCTGCACACCGACCTCGGTCACACCGACCGCTTCTTCTGGTACACCACGCTCAACTGGATGATGTGGAACGCCCGCAACGCGGGTCTGCTGGTGGGCGCCGGGATCGTCTGCTTCGACGGCACCCCGACGGCCCCCTCGCTGTGGGACGTTGCCGCCGCCGAGCGTGTCACCGCACTCGGGGTCAGTCCCGGCTATCTGGAGCTGACCCGAAAGGCCGGCCTGCGCCCGGCCCGAGACTTCGACCTGTCGGCCCTGCGCTTCCTCGGCAGCACCGGGTCGGTGCTGAGCCCGCACACCCACCGCTGGATTGCCGACGAGTTGGGGTCCGAGGTCCTGGTCGGATCCACCTCCGGCGGCACCGACGTCGTCAGCTCCTTCGCCGGCTCGGTGCCGACCGTGCCGATCCAGGCGGGTGAGCTGTCCGTCCGTTGTCTCGGCGTCGACCTGCAGGCGTGGGCGGGCGCCGGCAAGCCGGTGATCGACGGGGTTGGCGACCTGGTGGTCGTCCAGCCGATGCCGTCGATGCCCGTGCGGTTCTGGAACGACCCGGACGGAGAGCGCTACCGCTCGGCCTACTTCGATGAATATGAAGGCGTGTGGCGTCACGGTGACTGGATCACGCTCACCAGCCGCGGCTCGGTGATCGTGCACGGCCGCTCCGACGCGACGTTGAACCGCAACGGGATCCGTATGGGCAGCAGTGACATCTACCGGGCTGTCGAATCGCTCGACGAAGTCGAGGAAGCCCTGGTCGTCGGAGTCGAGGAGCCTGGCGGCGGGTACTGGATGCCGTTGTTCGTCGTCCTGGACGGTGACGCGTCACTGACCGAGGAACTGCGTCAGCGGATCATCGCCGTGGTCCGCGACGGCGTCTCCCCGCGTCACGTTCCCGATGAGATCATCGCTGCTCCCGGTGTGCCGCACACCCGGACCGGCAAGAAGGTCGAGGTCCCGATCAAGAAGATCCTGGCCGGGCTGACCGAAGGAGTCATCGCGGACGACGCAATCGACCGTCCCGAACTGATCGGCTTCTACCGGTCGGTCGGCGCCAGCCGGCGCAACACACCGACGCCTGGCACCTGAGGGGCCGTCAACTCCGCGAGAACGGCAGGCTGCACCACCGAACACAGTGCCATCGGCGGTGATCCAGACTCATCTGCCGGCCCGGAATCTGATCTCCGCGGTGGGCACGGCATCTTCGTCCGTCGAGCTCACCGCGGGCCATCTCTCCGTCTCCTTGTCCGCCTCCGGTGGTCACTCTCGCGCCCGCCGAAGCCCATGACTGCAAGTGCACAGCGCGACCTGCGGATGGCTGCTCCTCCCCGTCGCCCACCGGGCCGGTCTGGCACTTCGCCGGGCTCCCGGGCTCGCCGAGCAGGTGCCCGCCTTACAAGGCGAGCACAGCGAGGAGATCCTCGCCGAGCCGGGTTACGACGGCCGGCAAGTGGCTGTGGTGACCAGGAACGGCGCTCTCGTCCGGGCCACCGAGTTCTCGTGATGCCGGGTCAGGCCATGTCGGCGCGGTCGCGGTCCATGGTCAGCTGGAGCAAGTCGATCAGCGAGTCGAACGGGGCGGGATCGGCCATCGCCCGGGAGACGATCAGCGCACCCTCGAAACCGGTGATCGCGGCGGTTGCCCAGCGGCGCGCGTCCGACTCCGTCGCGCCGCGCTCGACCAGCAGGGCGGTGAAAGAGCCGATCGACGTCTCGATGGCCGCGGCAGCCGATTCGAGCAGAGTGGGGGAAGCGTGGCTGCTTTCCAGGATGACCGCGCCGATGGGGCAGCCTTCGCGGAATCCGGTCGACACGGCGTAGTCCCGGGCCGCCGTCAGAAACGCGATCACGAGTTCCCGCGGGGTCTCGCACGTGGCGGCCAGTCGGGTCAGCCGGGCTTCCTCGGACCGACTGTGCGCGGCGATGACCTCGCCGGCGAACTCGTCCTTGCCGCCGGGGAAGTGGAAGTACACCGAACCGCGCGGAGCGCCGCTCTCCGCGAGCACGTCGGAGAAGGCGGTGCCCACGTATCCGCGGGCGCTGTACAGCCGGCGACCCGCCTTGATCATTTGCTCGCGACTGTCGGATCTGGGTGGCACGGAGTAAGGGTACCGCAAATATGTATGTCCAGAGACATAGAGAAGTGGACGGTGAGACTCCGGAAGTGTCTTGACACTGCCGGGGCCGCTAACTATATATGTCCACATACTTAGTCGGGCCGTCGAGGAGACACATGTCGATCTGCGAAGTGCTCACCACGGGAGGCATCGGGCGCGCGGCTGAGTGGGAGCCTCTGGCCCTTGATCTCTTGGCGGCGCATCCGGAGGTGCTGCGTCCGCAGCGTGCCGACGAGATCGGCGCCGCAGGGGCCTACCGCATCGGGTTCGTACAGGAGGTCGTCGAGCCGGGATCACGGGTCCAGCGGGCTCTGCAACTGGCACGGGAGATCGCCTCCCGCGCACCCCTGGCCAGTGTGAACAGCCTCGCCGACGCGCGCCTCGCCATCGTCGACGCTCCAGTCGCGGCCGTGGCCGTGATCCCCACGACGGCATACGAGTTGATGGCCAGCCAGGACTTCCGGGAAGGCATCACCTCGTTTCTCGAGCGCCGACCGGCCCGGTTCACCGGAAGGTGACAGTCCGCAGCCCCGGTTTGCGGCCCAGCAGACCCCGATTCCACCCGGCCAATGTGCCCTGCCCCACCGAACCGTCTCCAAGGAGCCCTCATGCCCACGCTCGACCGCCACGACGCCGTCTTCGTTCTCGACCTCGGTGACGGGGAGAACCGCTTCCACCCCGACTGGATCGCCTCGGTCAACGCGGCCCTGGACGAGGTGGAGAAGTCGGAAGGCCCCCGCGCCCTGGTGACCGCTGCGACCGGGAAGTTCTACTCCAACGGTCTCGATCTCGAATGGCTCGCCGCGCACAGTGACGAGCACCTGGACTACGTCACTTCCGTCCACGGTCTGTTCGCAAGGTTCCTGTCCCTCCCGCTGATCACCGTTGCCGCGCTGCAGGGACACACCTTCGCCGCGGGAGCGATGTTCTCCCTGGCCCACGACTTCCGTCTCATGCGCGCCGACCGGGGCTTCTGGTGCCTGCCCGAGGCAGACATCAACATCCCCTTCACTCCGGGCATGTCCGCCCTCATCGAGTCCCGGCTGACCCCGCAAACGGCCCACCACGCCATGGTGTCCGCCCGTCGTTTCGGCGGCCAGGAAGCCGCCGCCGCCGGAATCGTCGATCACGCCGTGGACGAGGACGCCCTGCGCACTGCCGCCCTCGAACTCGCCCAGACTCACGCGAGCAAGGCCGGCGACAGCCTCGGAACCATCAAGACGCGCATGTACGCCCCTGTCCTCACCACGCTCCGCGACACGACCAACCCGCTGGGCTGACGCCGTGCCGGGGGCGATCGCCGCCCGGGGGCACGAAGGACGGGTGGTAGCGCCGGACGGGGAACAACTCGCCCTGCTCCCCGATGAACGAGGAGGTGCCTTGTGACCTGCGGTGACGGGAGTCCTTGAGGCTTCCGGCACGCGCCATCAGCAAGGCGCTTCCGAGATGTGAGTTTTCCACCCACGGGCGGCGGTCTTTGCTGCGATCGATGACGCGAACCTGATTGCGCATGCCGGCCTGGTGCCGGTGATGCGGCTTGCCGAGCGGTGCGGGCTCGCCCGCCTGACGGCGGAGAAGTGAAGCTGAGCAGGGCGAGGAATGGCGCGGGCGCCGGGGCAGACGCCGAGGTCACCAGCAACGCCGGGCGGCCGCAGGAGCGGACGGCATCGACGACTGGACATGCTGCACCACGGTGCGATGCCGGGCGGCTCGGCTCCGGGGAGAAGGCGTTCGTCGATGTCGACTCCACCCACAACGCGTCTACTGCAGCATCAAGCAGGGTGCGGAGTACGGCCGGTTCAAGGGCATCAGCACCCTGCACTCCCTGCTCGCCACCAGCTGCACACCCACCTCCCGGGCGGTGATCGCCGCCGTGCGGATGCGCCGCGGCAAGGCACCCGACTCCCGCGGCACCCCGAAATTCGTCAGCGAGGCACTGAACCCTTCTCGGTAACGCCCTGTGACGTACTGTGATCTTCGTCAGGTAATGCGGGCGTATTCGAGCTGGAGCAGGACGAGGGCGGCGCGGGCGATCCGGGTGATGGCCGCGGGGTCGAGGCTGACCCGGCGCAGGGCCTTGAAGGTGACCTTCAGCAGGGCGTTGGCCCGCTCGGCAACGGCGTGGACGCCCCGGCTCACGGCGTTGAACGCCTTGTCGCAGTCGGCGAGTTCACCGTCCTTGGGCTTCTTGACCGGGTGGCGGAGGCCGTCTGCGGCGTTCTCGTAGCCGAGGTCGGTCAGGGTGGGGATACCCAGGGTGGCGGCGAGCCGGTTCAGGGCGTCGACCAGGCCGTGTGCGCGGGCGCAGGTGGTGTCGTGCTCGCGGCCCGGCCGGACCGGGGAGACCCACAATGGCCAGCCGTCCGGGGCCGAGATGACCTGCACGTTCCCTCCGTGGTGCTTGTGTTTCCCAGACCACCACAGGTCCGCTCCGTTGGGGCCGGCGGCGGCCACGCGGTCGGTGCGGATCACGGTGCCGTCCAGGTTGAGGTGGGTGTAACCGGCCGCTGCCGCGCGCTCCAGCGCGGTGGATAGATCGGGCGCGTGGTCGGCCAGAACGGTCAGTCCCTCGTGCAAGTAGCGGTAGGCGGTGGGGGTCGAGATGCCGTTGTCCCGGGCGAGCTGGACCAGCCGGGTGCCGTCGACGAACCAGCGCAGCACCAGCACTGCCTGCTTGAATACGCCCAGCGCGCGGGTGCCCTTGCGGGTGCCGAGCCGTTCGCGGTGTTCGCGCAGCAGCTTCGCGAGATGCTCGGCGGTCGCCCTGCGGACATCGAGCACGGCGGTATAGGTGATACTGGACGCCACGTGGAGCCTCTGGTTGTACGGAACGTGATCTTCGCAGACTTGTTCCTACCAGGGGCTCCACCTCCGTCTGACGCCAGGTCACCACCCTGCCGCCGGGGCATGATCACGCACCGCAACCGTCACGTTGCTGAGAAGACCTCACTGGCCACCGCCCGTGAGGCCGACCGCACCGGCATGCGCCTCCTGCGCGCCGACTCGCAGTTCTACAACGCCGGCGTCATCGCCGCCTGCCGCCGGGCCGGCGCCCGCTTCTCCCTCACCAGCGGCATGAACCCCTCCATCAAACGGGCCATCACCGCTATCCCCGACACCGCCTGGCAGCAGATCACCTACTCCACCGCCCTGCCCGCCCCGAGACCGGCGAGCTCATCGCGGACGCCGAAGTCGCCGAGATACCCGCCTGCACCGCGTTCGCCAGCCGGAAGAAAACTGACCCGGTCACGTCCCGCCTCATCGTGCACCGGGTGTGACCTTTCTTAGAGAGCAATTTCTTCCCGGTCGAGGCTGCAGCAGTCCAGGGAACGCACCACTGCCCCATCCGGCTGCCGGTTGCAGCTGCGGTCTGTGGCCGTTGATGTCAGCTCTGGATGTCGGAGGAACAGCTCGGGGACTTAGGTCGGATCTGAGGCGTCAGGAGGCTGAACTTGCGCGGTTGCAGCAGGTCGTACATGGAGCAACGATGGATCCAGAGTTCACCGACCCTGAACGATGGCAGGTTCACCTAATCCGGCTCCCTTCGTATCGGCATCAGGACGCAATGCCGCGCATATCGAGCTGGGCGGCGACAGCAGCATCGAGGTGCTGGGGGCAGCATTGCATTCACGGCAGCTGCTGGCGACCGACATAGATGTCCAGAGTCGACTCACATACGGTGACCGGCACAGGCACCGAAAGAAAGGCAAAGGGAAAGACGGAAGGAAAGGAGACCAGTCATGCCCTGTATCCGCGTCACCTGCCCCGAGAACTCGCTCACCGCTGAACAAAAGGAACAGCTCGCCCCGCTGCTCATCGATGCCGTGATGGTTCAGGAGGTCGATCCGGTTACGGAGCCGGCCAGGAACGGTACGTTCATCGTCTTCAACGAGATTCCTCAGCGGAACTGCTTCCTGGGGAATGAACCGTTCTGGCTCGTCGAGGGGATAACCGCTGCCGGCTTCTTCAACCAAAAACGACGCGAAGCCGCGCACGCCGCGATCGGCAAGGCGTTCCTCTCCGTGCTCGGCGACGACGGCTCGGAGATCGAGCTGAATGGTGTCCACATTTCGCCCGCGTATCTGCTGCGAATCTACGCGTTGCTCATCGAGATCCCGGAGGGCAGTTGGGGGTGCAGCGGGAGCACCTATTCCGCGCTGGAGATCGGCCGCCTGGTCGGTACCGATCAGGATCCCGAACGCTGGTCCGAGTTGAAGGTGAACACCTCCAAGCATTCAGCCGCGCGCCCCTCATGAGGCCAAGCTGAATCGAAGCCGTCGGCGAGTTCCTCGACCTGCGGCGTGTCGGCGTGAACGCCAGGCCTGCCTGGGGTGAGACGGGCCGGCAGGGCCAGTGACATGCGCTTCGAACGCGATCTCAACGCTGAGCTCTCACCTTGGCCTGTACGGCCATCAGTCGCAGATCAGGCGTACAGCCGAATAGGAGACCGTGGTCGTGTTGAGTCGATCGGGATAACGCTTGACCACGCGATCGAAGAACTCATCCCGGGTCGGTTCGTCCGCCAGTATCTCCTCCACGGCCAGGAGATATTCACGGGTTTCAGCGATGATGGCCGGATCATCCGGGCGTGTAGGATCCTTGTGCCCTGCCACGACATGTAGCGGGTTGAGCGAGGCGACGACATCGACTGCGGCGAGCCACGTTAGCAAGCCACCGTTCGCGGATTCTCCGACGGATTGGTGCAGGTTGTTGTAGATCACGTCGCCTGCCACGACCAGTCCGATCGACGGAACATGCAGCACTGTAGTGCTGTCGGTGTCGCTGTGACCGACATCCACGGCCTGCGCTGCCTGGCCGTCGATCATAATGCCGCCGGGCGGAACAGGCCGGGCGACCACCGGCGTGTCCGACAGCTTGCCCGGAAACAGCGCGGCATACCTGGGGTTGGGCTTGCCACCGGGCGTTGTCCCGTGCATCTCGTCGATCACGCCCTCGGTCGCGTAGACCGTGGCGTCGGGGAAGTGCTCGAGCAGCGTTGTCGTGCCGTACCAGTGGTCGCCGTGGGCGTGAGTGACGTAGACGGCGGACAGCCGGCGCTCGAATCCCTTTGCCCAGTCGGCTACCTGCCGCGCCTGATCGATCGTCATCGGCGGGTCGACAAGCAGCGCCTCCGTGTCACCGTAGATCAGTGTGCTGGATATCGGGGACCACCTCGGCACGTCGCCATTGGGCGGCTGAATCGGCGACGGTGTCGGAAGATCTTCCATGGGCGAGATGTACACCGCGTAGTGAAGTTCACTCATCACCAGACTGTCCTTTCCGGGTTCCTGTACGTAAGCCTTTTGTCGTCGGTCGTCGGTCGTCGGTCGTCGGCCGTCGGCCGTCGGCCGACGACAGGAACCCACTCTTCCCGAAACCGGCCGTGGCGTTTCTGCGTTGGAGTTCCCCGGCCGGTTGTGTGCGGTCTCTTACTGAGCCTTTCCCAGTAAGCGATCATGACTGCGTGTGATCGTTTAGATGGTGCGGTCGTACTCGAGGTGGAGCAGGACGAGCGCTGCGGCGGCGATCTGGGTGATGCGGCTGGGGTCGAGGCTGACCCGCCGTAGTGCCTTAAAAGTGGTCTTGAGCAGGGAGTTCGCTCGCTCGCATACGCCGTGGACGCCTCGGATGACCTTGTTGAAGGTTTGCTGGGCTTCGGTGAGTTCACCGCCCGCGGGCTTCTTGACCGGGTGGCGGAAGCCGTCACCGGCGTTCTCGTAGCCGAGATCGACCAGGGTCAGGGTGCCCAGCTGGGCGGCGAGGCGGTTGAGGGCGTCGGTCAGGCCGTGGTGGCGGGCGCAGGTGGTGTCGTGCTCGCGACCGGGCCGCACCGGAGAGACCCAGATCGGCCAGCCGTCGGGGGTTGAGACGACCTGTACGTTGCCGCCATGGTGCCGGTGCTTCCCGGACCACCACAGGTCTGCCCCGTTGGGGCCCGGGGCTGCGACCCGGTCGGTGCGGACGACCGTGCCGTCCAGGTTGAGGTGGGTCAGGCCGGCGGCCTTCGCCCGCTCCAGCGCTGTAGCCAGGTCTGGCGCTCCGGCCGCCAGGACCGTCAGCCCTTCGTGCAGGTAGCGGTAGGCCGTGGAGACGGACAGGCCGTTGTCGCGGGCGAGTTGGGTAAGGCGGGTGCCGTCGATGAACCAGCGCAGGATCAGTACGGCTTGCTTGAAGCAGCCCAGGGCCCGGCGTCCGCGCCGAGTACCGACCTCGGCCCGGCGGTCCCGCAGGAGCCGGGCCAGGTGCCCGGCGGTGGACCGCTGAACATCGAGCACGGCGGTGTATGTGACACTGGTCGGCACGTGAGGCCCCTCGGTCGGATCTTTTCTGTCGCAAGATCGTTCCTACCAGGGGCCTTACGCCTGCCTGGAGTTGAGCCCCCAACGCCGCAGGGTGATCACGTTCAGTGAGCATCGCTTACTGGGAAAGGCTCACTGGTCCTGGTGCCCCAGCTCCACGTCGCAACCGCTCCGTCCGAGGCCGTCCAGCGACAGCGAGGTGGCCATGGGCGCGTATCCGCTGGCGGTCAGCGTGTATTCGCCGCTGTCCAGGTCGGTGAAGGCGTAGGAGCCGTCGTCGTCGGTGATCGCCGTGCCTGCGACGTTGCCCGCAGCGTCCACCAGTGTGACCCGCGCGTCGGGCAGCGGCTGACGGCCGGCCCCCGCCCTCACCGTGCCCTGCAGTACGGCACCGCGGCTCAGGTCGACTTCGAGGCGGGTCACTTGATCACTCACCTCCACCGGCAGCGCGACCGGTCGGTAGGCGGCGGCGCTGATCGCCACGGTGAAGGTGCCCGCGGCCAGCTGGTTGAAGGTGAAGGCACCCGACTCCCCGGTCGTGGCCGTGACCAGCACCTCGCCGCGGACATCAGTGACGACGACCATGGCGTCGGCCACCGGCATCCCGTCGGCCGCATCGCGCACCACTCCCGTCAGGCCGCCGGCACCCGACAGGACCACGTCGTAGCCGAGCGGTGCCTCCCCCACGACCACGGTGGCCGCCTGCGGCTGCCGCCCGTCGGCCGACACGATCAGCACATAGCTGCCGCCGGCCGGAGCGGTCAGTACGTATCCACCGTCCGGGCCGACATGGGCGCGGCCCAACTGCGTCCCCTGCAATGAGATCAGGGTCAACGTGGCCGCTCGGACCGCGGTTCCCGTGCCGTCGCGCACGGATCCGTGAATGACCGCGCCGGTCATGCCGTCCAGGGGAACCTCCCGGCCGGACGGCCCCGAGAGCGCCGCGGTGTACCCGATGGCCGGCTGCCCGACGGCGGCGGTGCCCGCTCGCACGAGCTGCGGTTCAGGGGCCGGTTCCCGGACGGTGACCTGGCTGTTCCCTGCCACGACGGGCGAGGCGGCCGGCCGTCCCGGCCGGTTGCGGATGAGGACGACGCCTGCCGCGCCGCCTGCCAGTATCGCCGCACCCGGGATCAGAACGGCCAGGTGCAGTGCCCCGGAGAACGCCCCGCCGACGGCTGCGGTCATCGTTTCCCGCAGAGCGGCGGAGTGCGTGGATGCGGGCGCCCCGCTGCTGACGGCGGCGGTCAGCTTCTCGGCGACGGACCGCGGCAGGCCCCGCCCGGTCAACTGGTCGGGCAGTCGGGACGTCAGCCCGCTGGTGAGGATCGTCCCGGTGATGGTCGCCCCCAGCGTGCCACCGACCTGGCGGAACAGGTTGACGGTCCCACTGGCCATGCCGGCGTCGGCGTGCGGCACGCTGATCACTGACACCGCGGTGGCCGGGGGAAGGATCAGCCCTGCTCCGGCCCCGAACATCGCCGTCAGGATCCCGACGGTCACCAAGGACGTGGACGGGTTCTGGTTGATCATCAACAGGTTGCCGGCCGCGGCGAGCAGCGCACCGATGCCCAGCGTCGCCTTGAAGCCGATCACCCGTGCGAGCGGAGCGGCCACGGGGCTGAAGATCACGTAAGCCAGCATCAGCGGCAGCAGCAGGAGACCCACCCTGAGGATGGACTCGTGCCGAATCCGCTCGAGGTAGAGCACCTGGACGAACGCCGTGGCCACGAATCCGTACTGCACGATCAGCGCGACCACGTTCGCCGTGGCGAACGACGGAATGCGGAACAGACGGAGCTTCAGCATCGGCGTGCGCGTACGCGCCTCGACCAGGATGAGCGCCACCAGCGCCAGCGCGGCCACGACGAACGCCCAGACGGCCCGGGTGGACCCGAAGCCCGAGTGGCCGCCGTCGATGACGCCGTAGTTGAGGGCGCCGATGGCTGCCACCCCGAGCACCAGGCCCGGGGGATCGAGATGACGGCCGGGGTGCCGGCTTTCGGTGACGAAGCGGGGTGCGAGGAGCAGCACGATGGCCGCCAGGACCACATTGACCAGGAACACCGCGTGCCAGGAGTAACGCTCCAGGATCACTCCGGCGGCGATCGGACCGAATCCCAGGCCGATGCCGGAGACCGCGGCCCAGATGCCGACCGCCCTGGTCCGTTCATGCGGATCGGTGAACAGGTGGGTGACGATCGACAGGCTGTTGGGTAGGACCGCGGCCCCGCCCAGACCCATGATCGCCTCCCCGGCGAGGACTCCGGTCGAACCGTGCGACAGGGAGACGGTCAGGCTTCCCGCGCCCAGCAGGGACGCGCCGAGGGCGAAGGTCCGACGGCGTCCCACGATGTCACCGACCGTCCCGGCGGACAGGACGAAGCTGGCGACCATCACGGAGTAGAGGCTGGCCATCCAGACCAGGGTCGAGCCGGAGACATGCAGGTCCTGCTGGATCGGCGCCAGGGTCGCCGTCGTCTGCGTGATGTTCACGAACATCACCATTTGTCCGAGGCAGGCGACGATGAGTCCCATCCACCGCCGTGGCACCCGCTGGGGCGTCGGCGTGTCGGCAATCGTCCGGGCGGCAGGCGCCTCAGCGGCGTGGCTCGCCATGCACAGTCCTTTCGAGGTTAGTCCAGTTTGCAAACTCTGACGACGGCCAACTTGGCCGGCTGACTCTGAAGAGCAAGGTCGGGCCGGAGCGGGGGATGCCGCGGCCAGGGGGAGGACTCCGCCGGATCAGGCAGCGTGTGCGCCGGTGCAAGATCCAGTCGCACTCGCTTCCGAGGCCACCCGGCCTGGCCGTGGTTCATGCCTCCGTCACCCCTCCAGCTGGGGGTAATCGGTGTAGCCGGCGGCATCCGGGCCGTAGAAGAGGTCCCGCTTCGGTTCGGCGAGCGGCGCATGGGCGGCGAAGCGTGCCGGCAGATCGGGATTGGCGATGAACGGCTGCCCGAAGGCGACGAGATCCGCCAGGTCGTCGGTCAGGACCGCGTTGCCCCGGTGCCTGTCGAACCCGACGTTCGCGATGGTGGTGCCCTGATAGACCTTCCGGAAGTGCCGGAACATGCCATCGCCGGCCAGGTCCTCGAACGGTCCTCCGGCGGGGTCGGTCACCATCCCCATGAGCAGGAGATGTGACAGTTCATAGTCGTTGAGCCGTCCGAGCACGTACTCGCTCTCGGTCAGCGCCTCGGGCCCGGAGACGAACTCTCCCGTCTCACCCCAGGCGGGCCCGGCCTTCACGCCGACGCGCCGCAGGTCGACGAACTCGCCGACGGCTTCGATGGTCTCGAAGAGGAACCGGGCACGGTTCTCGATCGAGCCGCCGTAGAGGTCCGTGCGCCGATTGGTGCGGGGATTGAGGAACTGGCTGATCAGATAGTGGAAGCCCGCCTGCAGTTGCACACCGTCGAATCCCGCCGCCATGGCGTTGCGGGCGGCCGCCGCAAAGTCGGCGATCGTCTGCCGGATGTCCTGCGCCGACATCGCCAGGGGCTCCACGGTCGGCTGGCGGCCGGACGGCGTCGGGGACAGCAGCCCGGGGTTCACCGCCGACGGCGCAAGGGGCGGACGGCCGTCGAAGAAGTCGGGGTGGGAAGTCGAGCCGGTGTGCCACAGCTGAGCGAAGATGACACCGCCCGCCTGGTGGACCGCGTCCGTCACACGCTTCCAGTGGGCGACCTGCTCGTCGGTGAACAGCCCCGGGACGTCATGCCATCCGACCGCGTCCCGGCTGATCCACACGCCCTCGGAGATGATCAGACCGGCCGACGCCCGCTGGGCGTAGTACTCGACGTGGAGGTCGGTGGGCAAGAGGTCGCTGTTGCGTGCGCGAGTCCGGGTCAGTGGGGCCATGACCACGCGGTTCGCCAGAGGGACGTCACGCATGGGGTACGGCATGAGCAAGGGCTGCATTGGTTTGACTCCTGATGTGGGGGGTGGGGATCGGAGGATCCTGGGGTGTGACCGGCGGCATTTCGCGCGACGCTGCCCCGCCCCCGTAAAGCACGGAAATGCGGTTTAGTGAAGGGAAACGGGCGGGAATTCGAGGACTTCTATTCGTCGTACTGAAGCGCGGGGTAATCGGCCATGCTTCCGCGTCCGTCCGGCGTCAAATCGAGAAGGCCCAAGAGTGACCAGACGGGGGCCATTGCGGTGGTGTCTGCCGCCGTGAACTGCAGCTCGCTCGCCCACCGGTGGTGGATCCCGTCCTCGTCACGTGAGAACACATTCAGGACCGGGAGCTGCTCGCCCTCCGGCGTTTCCCCGTGATAGTCGCGGCCGAAGGTGTTGTTCCGTGAGGACAGCAGCCGAAGATTGCGCCAACCGCGTTCTTGTCCATAAGTGCTCAACCGAGCGGGGTCCGTCTTAGCGACCACGGCGAGGTTGATCCGTGCGGCGAGGTGAAGAGCGGGACCGTCGAGCCCGTCGACGAAGGAGGTGCACGACGGGCAGGGCTGCTCGGCAAGCGGCAGCAGGGCTGTCTTGCCCCGGGCGGCGCCCTTTCGCGAATCTTCCGACCAGCGCGGGAACATCATGTTGTAGATGACCAGGGTGTCCTTGCCCGGTGCGAACAGCTCCGAGAACCTCACCTCGCTGCCATCGTCCGCGGACTCGAAGACGTAGTCCTCCTTGAGGAGGCCGCCGACCGGGAGTGCCCGGCGCTGGGCGGCGACCTGCTCGGTCAACCGCCGGAGCTCGTCCTCCGACTCCAACAGCTGGTTGCGTGCGCGTCGGTACTCGCTTGACTCGCCGGGGAATTGGATATTCGGGTCGTGGAGTATGTTCTCCCACTTGTTCATTTCGCGCGGAGCGCTCTCGGCAGCCATTGTTTCCATCCTTTCCTGTGCTCCGAACCCTCCTCCCTTCCAGGCTAGGGAAATTCGGAGCGTCCTTGCATGTCCTGCGGTTCTTTATTGCGCTCGGTACTGGCCAGCGCTCGGCGATGGGCGCGGGGGCGACGAGAACCCCGAGCTGCACCGTGAAGGCGGCCGCGGCGGGCACCGCGCGGATTCGCCAGTGGGTGCCGGACGCGGCGGCCCATGTGGGTCCGCGGCAGCCGGCAGCGCGCGCCCGGGCCCGTGCCGGGCCCCCGGTCTGCGTTCTTGGCCACCGTCGTCGCCGTTCCTCCGAACGAGGACGTCAGTTCATTGACTGAACCAAGCCTTGCACAGGGACCTGGTTCTGTCAATGAACTATTGCTGGTAATCTTGGGCTATGGCTCTTCCGAAGGACTACGCGGGACAGCGGTGCTCGCTCTCGCGTGCTCTCGAGATCGTCGGCGAGCGCTGGACGCTGCTGATCCTGCGCGACGCGTTCTTCGGCGTGCGCCGCTTCGGCGACTTCGCCGCGCACCTCGGGGTGCCGCGCGCCGTACTCACCGACCGCCTCGAGACCTTGCGTGCGGCCGGTGTGCTCGCGGAGACGCCGGGAAGTCACGGCTACAGCGAGTACGTCCTGACCGACAAGGGTGTGCGCCTGTGGCCCGTCGTACGCGACCTGACCAGCTGGGGCGACGATTACTACTCGGCCAAGGGCCCGCGTCGGATTTTCCAGCATGCCCAGGACGCGGGCATGCTCGCGCCGGACGGAACGTGCACCATCTGCAGCAGCGTTGTTCCACCGTCGGATCTGCTGGTACTTCCCGGCCCCGGCTACGACGAGCCCTCGGACGACTTCGTCAGCAAGACCCTCACCACCGCACACCGCCTACTCGAACCCATTCGCGGCCACTGAACTGAAACCGCCCCTTCAGGTGTAGATCGATTCGGGCGCTGTAGCTCGGGGTGGTGGTCGGCTGACCGCTCGTCGGGCTCGGCGGCGGGCTCTGGCCCAGGCCTCGCGATAGCGGTGCCATGCGGGCCAGTGGAGGCAGTGCGCGGTCCGTGCTGCTTGTGAGGGCCTGGACTGGTCGGTGCTGTCGATGGACTACCAGCCCATCCTCAAGGCCCTCGCGGACCGGCTCCGACTGGTCCTGGGCCGCTGACCTGCCAGGAGATGGCCACCCTGTTCGGCTTGGAGGTGGTGCCAGCGCGGGTTGAGGCGCTGCAGTCGAAGGCGAAACGGCTGGTGGCGCGCTGGCTGACCGAGCCGGCGCCGGGTCGCCGTCGGGCCAGACCAGTTCCAGCCGGTGGTGCGCGCCGCCACCTGCTCCAGCAGCACCTGCGCGGCAGCGCGGTCGCCGACATCCGCGGCGGTGACCGTCACCCCCGGCAGCCGGCCGAGCGTGTCCACCACGACATGCTGCTTGCGCCCGTTGATCTGCTTGCTGCCGTCGAAGCCCGGCTGTCGGCGCCGACGACGGTGTCCGCCTTGTCCGACTGCGAGTCGATCACCCCGGCCGTCGGCTCGGCATCCCGCCCCGGCCGCGCATCCGGTCGTGGAACTCCCTGACCGGCACGTGGTCGCGTCAGCGGCGGAAGAACGCACATTCCCGTTCCCGAGGGGGAAGTCCGTCGGCATGGCGTGCGACTCGATGCGGTTGTCCACGAGGGGCAGGGGCCCGGCGAAATGCCGCGGATGTGTGGTCCGGACATCCGGATCCGGACCACACGTATGAAGTTCCCCCTTCAGCGTGGACAGCGGATGGTTACGCTGCGGGGGCGAGGTCTTGCGTCGTCAGCGCCCTGGTTTCGACTGGAGTGACATACCCGTAGACGGGGTGCTTGCGCAGGCGCGTGCGGTTGTACTCGACCTCTATGAAGCGGAAGATGTCGGCGCGAGCGGCTTCGTGAGACTCCCAGACGGTGGTCCCGATCTCCGCTTTCAACAGTCCGAAAAAGCTTTCAGCAGCCGCGTTATCGTAACACGAGCCCGTTCTGCCCATGCTCTGCCTCAGCCCCAACTCCTTTATCAGGCTGCGGTATTCGCGTGAGGTGTATTCCGACCCGCGGTCCGAATGTGCGATGCAGCCTTCCTGTAGACCACCGCGGCCGGCGGCCATCTTCAGCGCGTCGACGACCAACTCGGCACGGTGGTGCTCAGCCATCGCGTAGCCGACCACCTCGCGCGTGGCCCAACGTCGTTCGATTAGATGATCTTGATCGGGTAGAGTGCCTGTCTCGTGCCGAGTGATCATGTTGCTGGTGGGAGCTACCCGGAGCGGGTTC
>NZ_JBITGJ010000089.1:19451-31794 GCF_044456925.1 Streptomyces sp. NPDC050743 | reverse complement strand
AATGATCACGGATCCCGTGTCCGCTCTGTCATCCACCCCAACCCGCGGCATCCTCACGCCAGTTGGGCGATCCCGGGAACTTGCGCAAGCCCTGGGTTGGCCAGCAGCAGCCTTACCTCCTACATCGTCGACGCCGCGCCCAGCAGGCCGACCTGGTTGGCCTCTGTCGCGTCGAGCCAGGGACCGATGCTCGGCCTCTCCCTCGGCGCGATCGCCTCTGGCGCTCTGGTCCAGTTCGGCCCTTGGCCACGCCACCTCATCTACCTGGTTTCCGCCGGACTCCTCGTGCTGTCCGCCGTACTCATCGTCATCAGCCCCGAGACCGCGAAGCCGACGCCCGGCGCTTGGCGATCACTGGTGCCCCGGGTTCGCGTACCGGCCCGGGTCAGGCATCTGCTTCCCGTCGCGGCCGCGGTGTTCGTGGCTACCTGGACGACCGGGGCTTTCTACCAGGCCTTCATGCCTGCCCTCGTCGCAGATCAGCTCCACACGCACAGCTCGCTCATCCTGGGACTGGTGTTCGCTGCCTATATGGCCCCAAGCGTTCTCGGCGCTCCCCTCGGCGGCCGGTTCACATCCGCGGCGGCTCAACGCACCGGCATGCTCGTCTTCCTGACCGGATGGATCGGCATCGTCGCAGCAATCGACGTAGGCACACTGGCGTTGTTCATCGCCGCAACCATCGTGGCGGGCGCCGGTCAAGGTATAGCCATCAGTGCCGCCACCCGCGGCCTGCTGTACGGCAGCACGCTCGCCGACCGGGCACCGATCTTCAGCGCGATCTACCTCCTCTGCTACGTGGGCGCCGCCCTCCTCAGCTTCATCTCCGGGCAACTCTCCAACAGCTTCTCGCTACCGCAGATCGCCCTCGGGTACGGGTCGCTCGCCCTCGTTGCCACCGTGATCACTGTCCTGGCAGCGCACAACCCGCATATGGACCCGACCGGGAGCATCGGGCGTGGTGAGTAGTTATCACGCTCACCGTCAGTTCATCGCCGACGTGGCGTCCCATACGCGCACCCTCTAGGTGTCGCCCGGCCAGGTCCGCCTCGGGCGCCGCTCGCATGGGAGTCCCTATCAGGTGGGTGCGGCAGTCGCCGCACATGAAGGCAGGGCCTCCCGGGTAGCCCCAAAGGTTGTCTACGCCAAAAAGCTGTCCGGGAAGCCTCAGTGACGCGGTGCTACTGCATCAACGGTGGGGGAGTCCGCTTCGGTCATCTCCGAAACGCGATGCCCCCATGAGTGAGGAACCGATCATGCGTCAGATCTGTGTGCAGCCGACAAAAACGAGCATCTGCGCCAGTAGTGCCCGAGTCACCCAGATCGACGCCGGCACCGAACACCAGCGGCTCTCCGCGCTGGTGATCCAGCTCGACCTCTGCAGGGGCCCGCTCCGGCAGCGCCGGCACGACGCGACGCCCACCCCGGCTCGGGCACGACTGCCGGACCCCCCTGGGAGGTGTGCGGCTGCAGTGCGAGCTGCCTGGTCAGCGCTGATATGGCCGATGTCGCCGCCGCATCAGCCCGAAGAGCTGAGATGTCCGCCGGCTATCAGCTGAGCTCGCAGCTTCTTACGGACGTCAAACATCGTCTTGTAGAGCGCGTTGCGGTTCGTCTCCAGCTCACTGGCGAGTGTTTCCAGGGGGATTCCGTTGACTACGGCGGTGAAGACCCGCCGCTGGCGGGCGCTCAGTGCTGTCTCGACTGCGTCGCGCGCGGCTTCGACCAGCTCTCGCGCCTGGTAGTGGCTGACGGGGTCGATACCGGAGCGGTCGGGCACTTGCACCCCTTCGACCAGGTCCAACCGGGCATGTGGAACACGCCAGAAATGGCGGCTCAGCTTGCTGGACACTTCAAGTACCACAAATCGGAAGGCCCAGGTGGTGAACCTGGCGTCGCCTCGAAATTCCTGGATTTTACGCGTGATCCTCATCAGCGCGTCGGCGGCCGCCTGGTGGGCGAGATCGCTCAGCTCGGGCCCGGCGATTCCGTAACGAGGACCCCGGCGGAACACTTCACCCACGGCGATCCGCACCAGCAGTTCGTACAGTTGCGTGCAGGCCTGCTCGAACTGCGGTCCACGACCGCCCTCGAGCGCGTCCACCCAGGCGGCGGACTCCGGGTCGAGCTTCCCTCGGTCCGAGGCGGATCCTGCTGCCGGGGCGTTGCCGCTGATTTCGGCATGTCCATCCGGAGCCGAGCGGCACGTTCTTCTAACATCCGCAGAGTGCATGGTTCTCAATCCCCAGGTCAATTCGTGCGGACCAGCCAATCACCAGACCATCTACACGACGTCTACGCGAAGTCGCTGCCCTTCTTTCGGCGTGCGCGCATCCGAGTTTTCACGGACGGAATTTCCGGCGTATTGCGACGAGGGACTCGCGCGCGGCGTGGGGCACGCGCCGATCGTGTCGCCCAGCCCGTCACTCTCGGCCGATGTATTGACCTCCGGCGCCCCTCGCCTGAGCCGATGCGCGAAGTCCTCGTGGGAGGTGCCCTGGCCCAAATCGACGAGCAGCTGCGTTAGGAATTGCGGTCTGCCATGAGCCCGCCGTCGACGCTGAGGACGGCACCGGTGGTCCAGCTCAAGGCCGACGCGAGGAGGAAGACGACCGCGGAGGCCGGGTCCGGCGGGGTGCCGCTTTCCCTGCCAAGCGGTGCAGGCCGCTCAACTGCTCCGCCGCGCCGTCTGTGGGGCACACTCCATCAAGGCGGTGTGGGTGCTGAGCGCGGCACGCTGCCGTCCGCACGCTGCGGTGGTCGCCGGGTGATGCCGCAGCGACCCTGGCGGTGTACGGCGACGGCGGCGTGGCCCGTCGGCCGGCCCCACGATGGCAAGAGGACCGCAAGGAGCAATGGAGCGGATCCACCGCCAGTGGACAAGCGAGTGTTCAGCCCTTGAGCTCCCGGCAGGACGCTGCGCCACCGAGCCGGCGGAGACCGGCGAGCTCGTCGGCGGCGTCGCGATCCTTCCGCTGCCCCGGACAGGGTGCCTGTGGCAACGACATGGATGCCGGCCCCGGCTCGCCCTACCAACGGGCTGGTTCGCCCTGGTCGAGGACCCCCTGCCCCGCCTGCTCCACTGCGTACGCGGCCACAAGCCGGTTCCAGCTGTATCGCCCTGGGCCGATCTCCGACACGAGGTGGGTTCGAGTGAGGCGCGACAGGACCTGGCGGACCTGGCGCTCGGGCCGTCCTGCCAGCTCCGCGACCTGCGATGCCGCGAACATGGGGGCTGGGCAGGCGCTCAGGGCGCGGAAGAGTGCGGCTGTTTCCGAGTCGAGGAGGCGGTAGGAGCGGGTGATGGACTCGCGGACGTCGAGCGCCTGGTCATCGTCGCTCGTGAAGGCGTCCAGAGTGCTGCGCTGCGGCGCCTCGTACTCGTCGGCCAGGCTTGCCAGGCGCAGCTGCGGTCGATAGGCCGCACGGGCGGCGACATTGGCCAGGGCCAAGGGGAGCTGCCCGGTCAGACGGATGATGCGGTCGACGGCCTCTGGTTCAGCTGCTGTCCTTGCTGCACCGAGTCGGCGCGCGAGGAGGCTGCGTGCGTCCGTCTGGCTCAGGGGCATGAGTGTCAGCGGAAGCGCCTGGTAGGCAGCGACGAGTGAGGGCAGTTGCATGCGGCTGGTGACCAGGGCCATGGAGCCGGGGCCTCCGGGGAGGAGATGCCTTAGCTGGTCCGTGTTCCATGCGTTGTCGAGCACGACGAGCACTCGGCGGTTCGCCAGCAAGCCGCGGAACATGAGCCCTCGTGCCTGCGCGGTCTCGGGCATGTCCTCGCGGCGAGTCCCCAGGGACTGCAGGAAGTCCTCAAGCACGTGCACGGGGTCCCGCGGCTCGGCCTCCGGTCCGGCTCCCTGCAGATCTGCAAAGAGCTGGCCGTCCGGAAAGCGGTCAGCCAGGCGGTGGGCGACGGTGGTGGCGAAAGCCGTCTTGCCGACGCCGGCCAGTCCACCGACCATGCAGATGGCCACAGAGGACGTCGCCTCAGCATCGGCGACCAAGCGCTCGACCTGCTCCTGCTCTCTCTCGCGGCCGACGAGGCTCGGCAGGGCGGCTGGGAGCTGAGCGGGAACGTGGGGCGGGGACGTGCGTGGCGCGCCCTTCGGGCGGTCGGCGCTGCGCGGGAGCCGGAATCGCCCGGAGAGGATGCACTCATGGACGTGCTGCAGTTCGGGCGACGGGCTGACGCCAAGGCGTTGACGCAGCAGATGACTGGTCGTGTGGTAGATCGTCAGGGCCTCGGACTGCCGCCCGGCACCGTAGAGCGCAGTGATGAGGAGGCTGCATATGCGCTCCCGAAGCGGATGCTCGGCAAGCAGAGCAGACAGTTCTGCAGCGGCTTCGGTGTAGCGCCCTCTCTCCACTTCACAGGTGAGTTGCTCCTCCGCACAGGCGAGGCGCAGCTCGCCGAGCACATGGCGCTGCTGCTCCGCGAACGGCCCCGGTACCCCGGCGAGGGCCACTCCTTTCCACATGTCGAGGCCCTCGCGCAGCAGTCTCGCTGCGGACGCCAGGTCGCCGGTGCCGCGGGCCTTTCTCGCCCTTGCCGTCGTCTCCTTGAATCTGTTCAGGTCCAGAGCGTCCGGTTGCATGTGCAGCCGGTAGCCCCCGTCGACCAGGCTCACGGAGCTGTCACTCTGCTCTCCCAGTGCCTGCCTGAGCCTGTAGACGTACGTGCGCACTGAGCCTACGGCCGACGGTGGGGCCTCATCGCCCCACACGTCCTCCACCAGTTTCGAGAGGCTTACAGGCCGGCCTGCCCTGAGCAACAGCGAAGCGAGCACGGCGCACTGCCTCGGCTGACCGGCTCCAGCCTCGACCCCCTGCCTGTGCAGCTGGACTGGGCCGAGCACGGAGAATCGGACACGCGCATCCATGGTGCCCACCGCCTTGGGGATCCTCGTGACGCTTGACTGCTTGGCCGTCCGCAACGGACCGCTTTCCTCAAACGTACCGCAAACCGGCCCAACTGGCTGGACTAAATAGTCCCCTTTTTGTTGGCCAAGCATACTGGTGCCTCGCGTTGCACGGCCGCCATGGCGTTTCGCTGGCACGCCACGACGGCGGCATCCCGGCCGCGGTCGAGCAACTTGGCGCAACGGGCCGGCACACACCGCCGAGGGCCGGTCGGGCGGTTGTGTGTGCTGGCGCAGCCGGGACTGGTGGCGGTTGGCGAAACGCTAGGTGACCTCCGACGTGGAGGGAGGTACGGCGGTGAGTGGACGTCCTGTCCCGCATGTCGGGCGGGCGGAGAACTCGACGGAAAGCGCCCCCGCCCCTACGTAGGGGCCGCCGGGTTTCGTTGGGTCTGGCGCCGCGCGCGGGCAGGGGAACCTGCAGACGAGCATGTCGTCCCGCTGTCGCAGCCAACTCGTCCGCTGGTGGACGGTGAAGTCCAGCCGGTAGGAAGGCCACGCAACCGCCTGTGGCATCGCGCCGGGACTTGGCCGTGCCGCCTCGTCCGGACGGATCAGCTCCCGGCGGTGCCGCCTTCGGGCGACTTGCCGTCCTGGGGCGGAACGGCATGAGCCTTGACGTGGTCGATCGCCATGTCGAGAGCGATCCTCATGGGTTTGACGTCCCGGGCCGTCTGGGCAAGGAGGTAGCCGCCTTGAAGGGCGGCCATGAGGCCAGTGGCGAGCTCTCCGGCGTCCACGTCGGCGCGAAGGACCCCCGAGTCCTTCATCCGCGCGAGCCCAGCCTCGAGAAGTCCTTCCCAGGTCTCGAAGTGCCGGGCGATCGCCTGGCGCGCCTCTTCGTCCTGATCCGCCAGTTCGCCTGCAAGGGAGCCGAGCCTGCAGCCATACGCTCCATTTCGGAGTGCATTGTTTTCGATCACCACATCCCGCCAGCGCTCCAGCCCGCGGATGGAGTTCAGTCGCCGCAATAGCTGGTGCTGGCGTTCGAGCACTTCTACAGCCTGCAACGCGACAACGTCCCGCACCAACGCATCCTTGTCGGGGTAGTGGCGGTAGAGCTGGGATTTGCTCGTGCCGCTGGCCGCCCTGACATCGTCGAGGGTCGTGGCATTCACGCCCTTGACGTACATCATGTCGGCGGCGGCCCTCAAAATGCGCTCTCGAGTCGCCCGCCCACGCTCAGTCAACCGGGAGCCGTTTTCGTCGCTCGCCTGTTCCGCCATATTGACCAGATTACCGGTGCGAAGGTTAGCAGGATCCTGAATGGACCTCAAGGTCCTTTTTCCTCTCGGCTCTCGGTCCGCCAACCCTGGAGCCGTCGCCCCGGGCCTCGCCGTCCCGACGAGCCCACGACCGGAGAGCGGAAACCCGGCACCCAGTCGACACGACAGCCGAGCCGCGACCATGCCGGCCACCCGACCAAGCAGGGAAACGGCCCATGGGATGACCCGACGGACCCCACGCACCCGGTGAACCAGGGAAAGCCACAGGGGATCCTGCACGACATCGCAGGTCAGCGACTCTGGGGGCCAGGCGCCATCCACGACGCGATCTTCCAAACGGTGTGTGAGGGCACGGGCGCCCTCATGTGCGTCGGATGATCAGCACGGCCACATCGTCGAGGTGGTCCCCCTCGATCGCGGCGTCGAGGATGCGGTCGGCAGCCTCCTCGGCGTTCAGCCCGTCGTGGACGGCTTGGGCGGCCAGCGTTCCAGCTCGCTCCAGTCCGTCGTCCAGTGTCAGGGCCGGCCCTTCGACCACGCCGTCGGTGACCATGACCAGCGCGGCGTCCTTGTCCAGTGTGAAGGTAAGGTCTCTTCGAGGTAGTCGGCCTCGGGCAAGACTCCCAGCACCGGGCCGCCCGGCATTTCACGGATGCTGTGGCTGCCGTCGTCGCGTGCGTACAGCAACGGCACATGGCCGGCGCTGGCACCGGTGACCCGTCCGTCGCCTGGGTCGATACGCAGCATGGCGCAGCTGGCGAATCGTGCCGAGCCCATCGTGACGAGCAGCTCGTTGGTGCGCGTCAGCACGGTTGCGGGATCCGGATCGCGGGCAGCGATGGCGCGCATGGAGGCGCGCACCTGTCCCATGGCCGCGGCAGCGTTCACGTCGTGCCCTTGGGCGTCGCCGGTCTCCAGGGCAATGGCGCCGTCGGGCATGACGAAGGCGTCGTACCAGTCTCCGCCGATGTCGAGCCCCTCGCGGCTTGGTTGGTAGCGGGCGGCGACCTCCAGACCTGGGAGGTGCTCGGGCAGCGTGGGGAGCATAGTCTGCTGGAGCGCCGTGGCCAGCTCGACTCGTGCCTCTTGCAACCTGACGCGTTTCAGTGCCTGACCTGCGAGGTCGGCAAGAGTCCCCATGAGGGCCCGCTCATCCGGGGACGAGTTACAGCGACCGACGCCACGACGGCAGACCCGATACCAGCCGCACCGTCACGAGCCTCGACTTCGCTGTCCTCGAACCCGCAAGTCTCCAGCCCCCCACTGCCGACCGCTTCCCGGGACGACCGGCATGCCGCCGTCCATCGCCGCCGGCACCGCATCGCGGCCCTGCTCAAACCAAGACCCCGCCCGTCTGCGGCGCCCCCGCGACAGCGCGGCCCGCTTCGGTGACGTCACCCTGGACAGTAAAGACAACTGGACCGCTGCGTCGCCGACGGACTCATGCAGGAGATCGCTGACTTACCGGCCTTGGGTCAGGTCCCAATCGATAGGGGTGGGGGCAAGGCGTCGAGGAACAAGCGCAACAGCGGATTCTCGGTAAGACGGTGCGAAGGATCGACGCTCATCAGATAGGCGCAGAGGAAATCGGGGAGACCAGCTCACTCATCGAAGTCGCGTGGTGCTCCACCGGGGCGTGGGAGAGCCCATCCCACACACCGCGTTGAAAGGAACGCTGATGCATGACAGCTGGGCTTGTTGGCAAGACCGTGCTGATTCACCGCCTCTGATCACGGCATTGGCGCAGCGATCACGACTGGACTTGCCCAGGCCGGAGTCGATGTCATCCTTCTCGCCCGCGCCGCCGACCAACTCGCCGAAACCGCCAACGTCGGCAGAGCAAGTGCGTCGAATGTTGAGGTTCGCATCGTGACTACTGATCTGATCAACGACAACCAACGCACCACTGCCATCGACGACCTGCTGTCCGGCGGCCCGGTCGATGTTCCTGTCAACAATGCGGCCTCTGCCAAGCCCCTCGGCGCCTGCGCCGTGATCAGTCCAGCGCAGCTACGGCATGCCTTTGGGGCTGATTTGCCACAAGCTGGACGAGGTGTGCGCCGTGCGCTGGCCGAAGCCCTGCGCGAAGCTGTTCGCACCGGCCACCTGGCCCCGGGAACACGGCTGCCTTCCTCCCGCCGGCTCGCCGCCGAGCTCCGCCTTGCCCGCAACACCGTGGCTGACGCCTATGCCGACCTCGTTGCCGAGGGATGGCTGACCGCCCGCAGAGGCTCGGGCACCCTCGTGACAGACAGGATGATCACTCAGCCGATTTTGGCGCGCCCGGCCGCCGAGCCGTCCGCTGGCCCTTGCTACGACCTGATCCCAGGCAACCCCGACCTCACCACCTTTCCCCGTGCAGCTTGGCTGAAAGCCGCACGCCGTGCCCTGGCCACAGCCCCCGATGACGCGCTCGGCTACGGCGACCCCCGCGGTCGGCCGGAGCTACGGGCCGCACTCGCAGACCATCTCGCTCGAGCCCGGGGCGTGTACGTGAGTCCGGAGCACATACTGATCTGCGCTGGCGTCTTCCACTGCCTGCAGATCCTGAGCGGAGTCCTGGCCGGGCGTGGGGCGAGGAACGTCGCCGTCGAGTCCTACGGCCTGAACAGCTACTGTGGCCTGCTGGAGGCTGCTGGGCTGCAGACCTTCCCGCTTCCGTTGGATGCCCACGGGACCGTGCCGGTGCCGCCCGTCGGCACCGATGCGGTCCTACTCACACCGGCCCACCAGTTCCCTGTGGGCACGGCGCTGCAGCGTGATCGCCGGACGGCCATCGTGGACTGGGCCAGACGGACCGGCGGGCTGATCCTGGAGGATGACTACGACGGTGAGTTCCGGTTCGACCGCCAGTCGGTCGGGGCGCTCCAAGGACTCGACCCCGACTGCGTGGTCTACCTGGGTACCGCCAGCCAGACCCTTGCTCCAGGCCTGCGGCTCGCCTGGATGGCGCTGCCTCCCCGGCTCGCTGAGGAGGCCATGGCGGCCAAGGGGCAGATCGACTCGTGCGAGGTATTCAGCCAGCTGACGATGGCGGAATTCATCACCTCCGGTGCCTACGACCGTCACGTACGTGCTGCCCGCCGGCGCTACCGCGATCGACGAGACGCTCTGGTCACAGCCCTGGCCCAGCACGCCCCGAAGGTGTGCGTCGTCGGGACACCGGCGGGCCTGCACACCGTGCTCGGTTTGCCGCCCGGGACCGAGCAGCGGGTCCTTCACTCGGCCACCCGGGAGGGCCTCAAAGTGGCCAGCCTGTCTCGATACCGCCATGCACGGTCCCTGAACGCTATGGCCGATGCCCTCGTCGTTGGATACGGGGTGCCCTCCGACGCTGCATGGCCCGAGGCGCTCTCCGCACTCGTGCGGATCCTTTCCTGACGCACCCCGAGTAGCCGGGGACCCGGACTGATCTCTTTGCGGGTACGGCGTCACCTCAACGCCGCCCGGGCGCCAGTCGGTCTTCTCGGGCACAGGCACTTGCCTTCAAGCGCATGAGCTGGGGGTCGGCCAGTTCAAGGGAGCGCAGGGGGTGTGCTACGGACGGCTGCGGACCAACATCGGTGTCGTGCGAGCCTCGACAACGTGGTCGCAACCCTCAACTGAACCGAGCGACGCGAGGGGAAGACAGTCATCCGCGTCCTGCCGTAGAGAGTCAGTGCCAGACTCAGATCGAGGGTCTCGGGCCCGAGCCCACGTTGTTCGATCTGCTGTAAACAACCTCATGAAGTGGAACCCCTATGGCAGAGACACGGCCGGGGGTTTCCAGAACTTCGGGGTGGCTCAGAACAATACAAAGGAATGACTCGAAGCAGGACGCGACACCAGTGATCAACGTGGTTCGCCAAGACAGAACCATCCTTCTGGCATTCTTATCCGCGGTGATCTCCCTGGTGGCCTCGATTGCTGCGTCGGCTTGCATCGATCCTCACCTGGCCAGATCACAGCCTTGCACGCCGCCACCGTGTACACGGCTCCGAAATGGTGCCCCACCTGCGGGCAGCGGCGAACCGCACAGGGAAGGAACAAGAAAATGAGCGACACCGAGCAGTTCGCCGAAGATCTGGCGATTCTCGAGCAGCTCAACAATGACTACGTCCACTCCGACCAGTTCAACGATGTCAAGCGCTTCAGCGAGTTTCTCGCCGAAGACTTCATCTCGCAGACTCCGGGTGTCACCCGCAACCGTGCCGAGTTCCTCGAATTCATCGCCAAGCCGCGGCCCTTCAAGGATCTCGCTGTGCACGGCGTCAAGATCCGCATCCTCAGTGACGTTGCTCTGATTCACGGCCGTGCCACTTACACCTTGCTCGCCAATGGAGCGGATCAGGAGGCTCTGTACACGGACGCGTACCAGAAGCGTAAGGGCACCTGGGTGTGTGTCTCGGCTTGTGCGATCGCTCCGGGCGCCTGACCAATCACGCGCGCGAGGCTGCTGTCCGCGACGCAAACCCTGCCCCCAGGCAGGAGACCATCCCGAAGCGCAAGTCGGACACGGCAACAAGCCGAGACCGGCCCGCGGCCACGCTCCAGTCCTCACCCCAGACGAGAAGGGCCTCGCCTGGCTGTAGGGAGACGGGCACGAGGGTTCCGGCGGTTCTGGCCGCACCTTCGCGGTTTGGGCGCAGGGGCCGGTCAATGTTCTGCACGATCTCGGCCTGGGAGCCGCGGGTGTCAGCGAAACACGCCGCCTCAACGCCGCGCTCGCCGGCGATGCTGGCCGGCTCGCGGCGGCATCCCGAGGATTTCAGCCCAGGGCGGGGTAGCCGCCGGCAGCGAGGTCGTCGATCAGGCTTGGGCGGGTGGGCTGCCAGCCGAACCGTTCCCGGGTCAGCGCACTCGACGATGGCATGTCGAGGGCGAACACGCGGCCGATGACGCCGAAGCGCTCAGACGCCACCGACTCGACCGGCACCGCGAGAACGCCGCCGATAGCCTCGGCCAGTGTCCTCATGGTGTCGCCCTCGTCGGCTACTGAGTGCAGGACCGTGCCCGGCGCGGCTTCCTCGAGTGCGATGCGGAACAGCCGGGCGGCGTCAAGCCGGTTGACCGCCGGCCATCGCTGTGTGCCGTCACCGACGTACGCTGACACGCCGGTTTTCTGCGCGGCGGCGATGAGCACTGAGCAGAAGCCGTATTGCGACCCGCGCTGGTGCACGGAGCGCGGCAGCCGCACGACAGAGGAGCGGATGCCCTGGTCGGCCAGGGCCAGCACCATCTGGGAAGTGCGGCCGCGGCCGCCGACCGGACCGTCGGTGGTGTCGGGGTCGTCCTCGGTGGAGGTGTGCCCTGGCATCATCGGCGTGAGGCCGGCATGTACGAACGGCTTGCCGCTGCCTGCGAGTGCGGTCGCGAGGGTCTGCACGGCGCGCGCTTCCTCGTCGATGCCCGCTTCCAGGTTGTTCCAGTCGTTGCTGAAGGCCAGGTTGATGACGCCGTCGGCCTGTGCGGCACCGGCGCGGACGCTGTCGAGGTCGCTGAGGTCGCCGCGGAGCGGCGTCCCGCCGGCGGCGGTGACGGCCGTCGCCGCGGCATCGGAGCGGACGAGGCCGAGGACCTCGTGACCAGCGGCGATGAGCTCGGGAACGACAACTGAGCCGATGCTGCCGCTGGCGCCGGTGACGAACACGCGCATGGGGGCTCCAGATGAGGGCTGCGACGCTGCGTCGCAGGGTGGGCATGTGAGGGTCAGGCGTGGCGGTTGTGGGTGGCTGGATCCACGGGTTGCTTGGACTTGGGAAGCCCGCCGACCACGAGACGGTAGGAGTCGGTCACGAGCTCCTTCACCAGCTTGTCGTCGATGGTGTCTCCGCCTCCCATTGTGATCCAGTGTCTTTTGTTCATGTGGTAGCCGGGCGTGATGTCTGCGTACTTCTGACGCAGGGCTGTGGCGTCGTCCGGGTCGGCTTTGAGGATCACGACGGGGCGTCCCGGCATGTCGGTCATGAGCATGAAGACCTTGCCGCCCACCTTGTGGAGCTCCCAGTCGGGGTCGAAACGATGCTCCTGGTGGGTGCCGGGCAGTTCCGCGGTGTGGTCGCGCGCGATCTTCTGCAGTTCCTGTCCGTCCAAGGTGATCAACTCCGGTGTGTCGTTTCGGGTCCTTCGGGCCGGGGGGGGGGGGGGCCCGGGGCGGCCCCCCCCCCCCCCCCCGGGGGGGGGGGGGCGGCCGGCCCCCCCCCGCCCCCCCGGGGGGGG
>NZ_JBITGJ010000089.1:0-19441 GCF_044456925.1 Streptomyces sp. NPDC050743 | reverse complement strand
GGCGGGGGGGGTTTTCTGCGCTTGGGCGCCGCCGAGGGTGTTCCGCTCGGTGGGTGGGTGTGGGGGGGGGGGGGGGGGGGGGGGGGGCCGGCCCCGCCCCCCCCCCCCCCCGACCGGCGGGTCATAGGTCCGGATCTCCGACACGGCCGTCTACGGCAGGACGCGGATGATCGTCTTGCCGCGGCGTCGCGTGGTCGGGTTGAGGGCGCTGACGGCATCGTCGAGGCTGGCGACGTCACCGATGTTGGTCCGCAGCCGTCCGTCGCGCACCCGCTGTACGATCTCACCGAGTTGGGCGCGGTCGGTTTCGACGACGAAGTCGATGGCCAGGCCGTCAGCGGGCCGTGCTTCGACCGGGCCGACGACGGACACGAGTGTTCCTCCCGGCTTGATCAGGGCGGCGGACTGCTTTTGCACGTCGCCGCCGATGACGTCGAAGACCAGGTCGACGCTGCCGATGTCTTTGAGCGTGTCGTTCTCGAGGTCGACGAACTCGTGCGCGCCGAAGTCGAGTGCCTTCTCGCGGTCGGCGGCGCGTCCGGTGCCGATGACGTAGGCGCCGGCTTCACGTGCGAGCTGGGTGACCATCGTGCCGACTGCCCCGGCTGCGCCGTGGGCGAGGACGGTCTGGCCGGTCTGGAGGCGGCCGTGCTGGAACAGCCCCTGCCACGCGGTCAGGCCTGAGATGGGCAGGGACGCGCCTACGGTGAAGTCGACGTCGCCCGGCAGGGGGGCGAGGTTGCGTGCTTCGATCGCCACGTACTGGGCGAGGGTGCCGTCGCGGTGCCAGTCGGCGAGGCCGAACACCCGCTGACCGACCGAGAGCCCCGTCGTGCCGTAGCCGAGGGCGGTGACCACTCCGGCCAGCTCGTGGCCGGGGATCGACGGTGTCTTGTCACGGCCGGCGCGATCGGCCCAGGTCGACGGCCACTCCATCTCTGTGGGGACGAAGCCCGATGCATGGATCTGCACGATCACGTCGTTGATCGCCGCGAGCGGCTCGGGCCGCTCCGTCAGCGTCATCCCGGCCATTCCCGCGGCCTGGTCGGTGACCACAATGGCTTTCATCGAAATGTCTCTTCCTCGTATGAGTGGTGGGTTTTGGTTTCCGGTGGGTCTTAGGCGAAGGTGAACAGCTGGTCGGTGTCGAAACGGGAGATCGGGGTGGTGTACACCCTCTCCGGGTCGGGGTAGCCGAGGGCCAGCAGCACCGTCGTCGTGTGTCCGCTCTCGCGGATCTTGAAAACCTTGTCGACACTGGTCGGGTCGAACCCCTCCAGCGGCGTGGCCTCGACACCGAGCTCGGCGGCCGCCATCATGGTCAGACCCATCGCCAGGTAGGTCTGCTTCTCCATCCAGTGGTTCAGGTCCTTGTAGCCGTAGGTGCGCAGGCTGAGGAAGTCCCGGGTCATGGATTCCCACAGCTCCTGCTTCGCCGGGTCGGGGAACCGGCCGTCGGCCCTCTCCTTGGCGAACACCGCCTCCAGGTGGGTGTCGGGCAGATCGGCCCGGGTGGTGAGGATGAGGGTGTGCGACGCGTTCAGGATCTTCTCGGCGTTGTCCCGGAATCGTTCGCCCAGGTTGTTGGCGAGCCGCTCCTTGCCTTCGGGCGTGGCGAGAACGTAGAAGTGGTTCGGCTGGACGTTCACCGATGACGGCGTGGAGCGCAGGAACTTCAGCAGTTGCTGAAGGGTTTCCTCCGGAATGGTCTTGCTGGGGTCGAAGTACCTGGTGAGGTGCTTGTTCATGAGCTGGTCGAGGTTCATGTCGATCTGCCTTCTTCTTGCGATGAGCGGGTGAGAAGCGGTGGTTCGGGTTCGGGCTAGTTCGCGCCGCGGGCGAGCAGGTCGTTGATGCGCTCGAAGCTGATTCCTGTCGTCGCAGTGGTGAGGTCGCCGGCGACGAGAGCCTGGGTGGCCTGCTGGAGTGCCTCCATGGCGTGGGTGTAGAGCGCTGGACCCAAGCTGATGCGCTTGACCCCGGCCTTCTGCAGTTCAGCGACGGTCAGCACCTTGTCCGCCGGCGAGATGAGGACGTTGACCGGTGTCGGCGCAACGGCGGTGACGATCGCGACGAGTGCGTCGAGGTCGGGTGGGTAAGGGGCGTAGAGCACATTCGCGCCGGCCTCGGCGAAGGCCGTCAGACGCCGGATGGTGTCGTCGAGATCGGGCCGGCCCTGGAGGAAGTTGTCGGTGCGGCCGGTGACGACGATGCGCCCCTTGGCCGCCTCGACGGCGGCGCGTATGCGGTTGACTGCCTCGTCGAATCCGCGGATCGGTTGATCGGGATCGCCTGAGGTGTCTTCGATCCCGATACCGGCCAGGCCGGCCTCGACGGCGGCTTCCACGGTCGCCGCGACGTCTGCAGGGGTGTCGCCGTAGCCGTCCTCGAAGTCTCCGTTGACGGGCAGCCCGGTGAGCCGGCCGAGCAGCCGCGCATGCGCGAGGTGCTCGGCGCGGGTGACTTCGTGACGCCCGTCGGCCCGGCCGAGTGTGGCGGCGAGTGCCGCCGACGACGTAGCGATCGCCTCGAAACCGGCATCGGCCAGCAGCAGCGCCGAGAGGCCGTCCCAGGCGTTCGGCATGACGAGGCCGCCGTCGCGGGTGTGCAGTGCCATGAACGTCTCATAGAGTTCGGAGCTCGGCATGGCGAACCTTCCCGAATGATCGTTGTGGTGCGGTGAGGGGTGTGCCGGCCGTGAGTCCGGCCTCGACGGGGGTCCCGGCGATCAGCCGGACGTACCGGTCGCGCTCACGGCGGGGATGTCGACGTCCGTCTGGTTGACGTTGTTGATGAAGTTGGTCAGCAGGACCTGCACCGCCACCGTGACGATCGCCAGGATCTGCGGGTCGGTGTACCCGGCGCCTCGCACGGCCGCGAGGTCGGCGTCGCTCACCTGACCGCGGCTGTTCACGACCTGCTGAGCGAAACGAGCGACCGCGGCGCGCTTGGGATCGATCGAGCTCCCGGCCCGGGCCAGGTCGATGTCGTCGCTCGACATGCCGCCGAGCTTGGATGACACGTAGGTGTGCATCGCCAGGCAGTAGTCGCATCCGTTGGCCTGCGAGACGGCGAGCGCGATGGTGTGCCGCGTCTTCGCGTCCAGAACCCGGCTCAAGCTTCCCTGTAGCGTCATGACGACGTCGAGGACGGCCGGGTTCGAGGCCAGAGTGCCGAACATGTTCGGGACGAACCCGAACTGCGCGCCGATGGTGTCGAGGATGCCCTTCGCGCCGTCGGTGACGTCGTCGGGCGAGGGAACGCTCAGGCGTGACATTGCGAATCAACCTCCGGTGAATGTGTGAACGGTCAGCGTCGAGCCCAGGCCGGTTCTTACTGCTTCAGAGGTCCAGTCCCTGTTCGGAATGCGAACCCTGGCATTTTTTGGGCTGTCCGGCCCATTTCTCAGAGTGAACACCCTCGGTTCTGGGCTGTCAAGCCCAATCCGGGGTATCGTTGAGGCATGACCACCACTACGGCAGCTCCGGCGCCTCACAAGCTCACGTCAAAGGGGCAGGCCACGCGGGCCCGCATCCTTGAGCACGCCGCGGAACTGATCTACACAAACGGAGTCCACGCGACGAACAACGAGCAGCTCCGTCGCGCCGCCGACGTCAGCGGATCGCAGCTGAACCACTACTTCCCGAGCAAGGAGAGTCTCGTTCTGGCCGTGATCGCCTGGCAGGCCGAACGCGTCCTCACCTTCCACCGCGATGAGCGATTCGCCGGCTTCGACACTCTCGACGCGCTCCGGGCGTGGGCGGATTTCTACGTCGGCTACGAGCGCGCCTACCAGGAAGGCTGCACCCTCGGCTCCCTGGCGAGCGAGATCATCAAGACGGACCTCGACGTGCACGACGAGCTCGCCAGTGCGTTCGACCAGTGGAGGGGGATCTTCCGCGAGGGAATCGAGCGCATGCAGCAACTCGGCCGCATCAGCGCTGAGGCAGATCCCACGCAGCTGGCCAATCTGCTCCTTGCCGCCTTCCAGGGCGGCATGCTCCTCGCCCAGGTCGCGCGGGACATCGCTCCGCTGAAAGACGCGTTGCAGGCAGCCATTGACCACCTGCAGACCTTCGGCACGTCTCCCGACGCCGGCGTTCTCAAAGCTCGGGGAGGGTGACGTACGGCGCATGCGGGGCCGCGTGCTCCAGCGCCTGGACCCAGCCGACGAGGCCCCCGTGAACCTGGCCGTTGCCGCTGCCATGCCCGCGAGCCCGCCAGCCTGCGAAACGACCCACCGAGAATCTGACCCATGTCCCGTGAACCAAGAGGCCTACACCGGCCAGTCGCTGTGCAGCAGCGGATCGCGTTCCCCGCTGCGTGCCTTCTTGCGCACCGAGACCGGCGGCGCCGCCGTCCTGGTCGCCGCTGCGCTCGCCGCACTCGTCTGGGCCAACGCGGCACCCTCGGCATACACGTCGTTCTGGGACACCCGCCTGTCTGTCCGCTTCGGCACCTACGGGATCTCGCTCGGCCTGCGGGAGTGGGTCAACAGCGGCCTGATGACGCTCTTCTTCTTCGTCGTCGGTCTGGAGGCACGCCGCGAGTTCGACATGGGCGAACTGCGTGAGCGCAAGCGGCTCACGCTGCCGCTCGTCGCGGGACTCAGCGGCATGATCGTACCCACCGCCCTCTACCTCGCCGTCAACGTCGGCCACGGCAGCGAGCAGGGCTGGGGTGCGGCGATGTCCACCGACACCGCGTTCGCCCTGGGCGTACTGGCCGTCGCCGGCCGCGGCATGCCGCCCGGACTGCGGGTCTTCATTCTCCTGCTGAGCGTGGTCGACGACTTCCTCTCCCTCGGCGTCATCGCCTTCGCCTACTACGAGCGGCCAACCCGACCGCGCTCCGCTACGGCCATATAAGTCGGCAGCTCAGTCATGACACCTGCCTCGTCCTGGGAGCAGCGTGGTCACGTCAGTACACATACATCGTCACCCGGTCGGCCCCATGTTGCGCGGCGAAGGCGGCGGGGGTTCGTGGCGCAAGCGAGCCGGCTGACTTTACCGTCTCCGACGATGGGTCGAGGCGCTTGTGCTGGTCCCGGCCTGGGCACTCGGATCTCCCGGAGCCGCGATGCTCCCGGCGGGACGCGGACGCGACGGCCCAGTGATCACCCAGGCAAGGGGAGACCGTGCCATGACGTTGCGCATCGGGGCAGAGGAAGAGTTCCACGTGCTGGACGTGGAGAGCGGCCGTCTGGTGCCACGCGCCCGCGCCGTGCTGGACCGACTGCACATGCCCGGGTTCACCACCGAGTTCCAGCAGTCGGTCGTGGAGAGCAACAGCGCGGTGCACGACACCCTTGACGCCCTCCTCGCGGACCTGGCCTGGTCACGACGGCTGCTGGATGCGACGGCCTCCTCGCTCGGCCTCGTCGTGGTGGCCGCCGGTACCGTGCCGCTGGCCCGGCCGAGCCCCCGCAACGTCAGCGGCGGGCGCCGTTACCGGCACATGGCCGACGAGTACCGCAGGGTCGCCGACGAACAGCTGATCTGCAGCGCGCAGGTGCACGTCGACGTACCGGACCGGGACACGGGCGTACGTGCCATGTGCCTCGTCTCGCCCTGGCTGCCGCCGCTGCTCGCGCTGTCCGCCAGCTCGCCGTTCTGGCTCGGCACGGACACCGGCTACGCGAGCTGGCGGACCATGCTGTGGCAGCGCTGGCCCACCGCCGGTCCTGCCGGCTGCTACTCCGGTTCCGCCGCCTACGACGCGGCATTGGAGGAGCTGATCCGCTCCGGCGTCATCAGTGACGAGGGAATGGTCTACTACGACGTACGGCCCTCCGCGCACCAGCGCACGCTGGAGATGCGGATCTGCGACGCCTGCCCACGCGTGGAGACCGTCGTGCTGGTCGCGGGTCTCTTCCGGGCCCTCGTCCAGGACGCGGTCGAGCGGCTGGCCCACCGGGACGGCCCCGCATGCGCCGGCCGTCACGAGTGGCTGCGGGCCGCCACCTGGCGAGCCGCCCGGTCGGGCCTCGAGGGCCCTCTGGTCGACCCGGTCACCCGGCGCCCTGAGCCCGCCCGCGTGGTCCTGCTCGGCATGCTGGCCCGGCTGCGCCCGGCGCTGGAGGCGTCCGGTGACTGGGGGACCGTGCACGAACTGCTGGAGCGCGCGCTGGCCGACGGCAGCGCCGCTCATCGGCTGCGGCAGGTCGCCGGGAAGGAGGGCCTGCGCGCCGTCGTCCGCACGCTCGCCGCCGAGACCCGGGGCGCAACCGGTTCGCGTGCGGTCACGCCCACTGGCCCCGCCCGCGCCCCGCGCCCCAGCCCCGTCGTTGGGGGCACCGGATCCTGACCGGCCGATCTCATGTCCGCCCACCCCGCGCGCCCCCTTGAAAGCGGCGGTGCCCGACGACCGCCAGGAGAGTGGTCAGCGCCATGTCCCACGTCCCCGCTCCCGCGACCATCGCCGATCTCGCCCAGGTTCTTCCCTGCGCGTCGCTTGCGGACGGCAGGCCCCCCGCGGCAGCCGGGGAGGGCACTGGAGAAGGGAGGGGCGCCTTGATGTGCGGGCTCACCGGCGAGGTCCGGTTCGACGGCCGGCAGCTGGATCTGGCCGCCGTCGAGCGCACGACCGACCGGCTCGCGTGCCGCGGGCCTGACGGCCGCGGACTGCGTCGCAGGGGCCCGTCGCCCTCGGCCACCGGCGACTGAAGATCATCGACCTGACGGACAGCGCCGCGCAGCCGATGGCCGACCCCCTGGGGCGGGTCGTCGGCGTGTTCACCGGGTGCGTCTACAACTATCGTGAGCTGCGCCGCGATCTGGCCTCCCGGGGCCACCAGTTCGTCTCGGAATCCGACACCGAGGTGGTGCTGAAGGCCTATCGGGAGTGGGGCGCGTCGTGCGTCCAACACTTCGTCGGCATGAAGTTCCCCCAAGGCCGGGTAGTTAGCGTTTTCGCAGGTCACGCAAGGGGGCCGTTTCCTGCGTGATGGCCGCGTAGCGCCCCGTGCGGACCCTCTTGATCATTCCTTTCTCGGTCCAGCGGGCGAGTTGTCGGTAGGTGGCGACGAGGGTGACGTCGCCGAGGAGTTCGGCGATCTCCCGTGAGCGCCATAGCCGTTCGGGTTCCTCCTGCAGGATGGCCAGGACACGTGTCATGCGGGTGCTGGTCTGGCCGGGGCCGACGTACTGGGGGACCGTGGTCGTGGGCAGTGCGGGCTCCGGCACCGGCGGCGGCAGGAGCGTGATCGTCGTTGAGGTCACGGCCTTGCTGGCGTCGGGGCGGCCGTCCAGCTTCCTTTCCGCGTAACGGGAGATGGGAGACTTCACCGTGCGGGTGCTGACGCGGGCCCGCCGTGCGGGCGACAGCGCCGACAGGAGCCGCCGGCCGATCTCTCCGATGCCCTGCTCGAAGATGCCGTCCGCACCTACCAGTAGGTCACGGGCTGTTTGGAGGGCGATGGTGAAACCGCAGCGGTCGGGATCGGTGCCCGGCTGGGACTCCGCAGCCTGGACCATGGTGCGGCGCAGGAGCTGATAGAGGGTGAGCAGGGCCCACATCTCCTGCTCGACGCCCGCCGGATCGTGCGAGCGCAGAACACGTTGGTGAACTCGTGGTGTCCCTGCCGCCCGGGCATCTGAGGCTGCCCCGGGCCGCTGCGGCGGTCGTCGACCTCGTGGCGGCGCCGCTCGCCCAGGCCCTGCACGCCGTTCGGCTGAGCGAGCAACTGCGTGTGTCCCGGGGCCGGGTGGTGAGCGCGCTGGAGGAGGAGCGCCGCCGGATGCGCCGCGACCTGCACGACGGGCTGGGCCCGACCCTGACCGGCATCGGCTACACCGCAGATGCGGCCGTCAACCTCATCGCCACCGACCCGGACCGGGCCATCGAGACACTGCGCGGGCTGCGTGCCGACGTCGGTGACGCGATCACCGACATCCGCCGGATCGTCTACGGCCTCAGGCCTCGAGCCCTCGACGAACTGGGGCTGGTCGACGCCGTGCGCCAGCGGATCGCTCCGCTGCGCGCCGCCGACGGCCGACCCCTGACCGTCACGATCGACGCCCCCGACCGACTGCCCCCGCTGCCCGCAGCCGTCGAGGTAGCCGCGTACCGGGTAGCCGTGGAGGCCGTGACCAACGTCGCCCGGCACTCCGACGGCGCCATCGCCACGCTGACGCTGGAACTGCCGGACCCCGGGTCCCTGCACGTCACCGTCGCCGACACCGGCCACTGCACCGAGCCGTGGACCCACGGCGTAGGCATCCGCTCCATGTACGAGCGCGTCGAACAGATCGGCGGCAAACTGACCATCACCACAACACCTGAAGGATCCACGGTCACGGCCCACCTGCCGCTGGCGATGCCTGGGTGACCTCTGTGGACCGCCGCCCGCCGTATGTCGCTGAGCACCTTCACGGGTGCGGCGGTGGAAGGGCTGCGCGGGTTGGGCTGGAGCCGCAGCCGATCCTGGTGCGCGGGGTGCCTGGCGCAAGTGGGGGTTGGGATCGACATCCCCGGTCCCCTAGTTGTACCGCCGAATGAGTTGCTCGGCCCGCGACCGCGTCCGGGCCGCACTCGCCGTCCCCTGTTTCCCACCCGATTTCGGAGTGCCCCGTGCCTGCCCTGAACACCCGCCGCCCCACCGGCGTCGTCCCCTGGCCGCTGATCCTCATCGAAGGCGAGGAAGGCTCCGGGAAGAGCTACGCCGCCGCCCTGTTCACCGCCTGCCGTGCCCGCGGCCGCATCGGCCAGACGTACTGGGTCGACCTGGACGAGGGCAGTGCCGACGAGTACAGCGCCATACCCGGAGCCGACTTTGACTCGTCGATCATGACGACACCTACCGTGACATCCTCGAGCAGATCGAGGCCGTCCACGCCGAGGCCCGCCGCACCGCCGCCGCCGGCCAGCCACCGGTCGTCCTCGTCATCGACTCCGCATCCGCCCTGTGGCGGATGCTGACCACCTGGGCCCACGAACCCGCCCGCCGCACCAAGAAGGCCCGACACCTCCTCGCCGAAGACCCCGACGCCGCCATCGAGGTCACCCGCAACCTGTGGAACGACAGCAACGAACGCTGGAGCCGGGGTGCTGTACCTGCCGCGCACCATGCCCGGCATCGTGCTGCTCCTCGCACGGGGCACGGAAATCTCCGCCACCGACGACAACGGCCGGCCAACTCAACGAAGCTCTGACTCGCCGCGGTCGAGTTCGGACGGCCGTCTCAGCGGACCTGTCCATGAGGACCGCCGTCACCGACGCGAACGCTGAGCTGGACCCCCAGTTCCCGGAAGCCCAGCGCTAGGAGCGCGGGTCAGTAACGGGCAATTGGCTGGGCGGTCGTGATCGGGTTGATCGTTGCGGTCGCCCGGTCGGTGTGTGGGACGGCGGGCCCGAGGTCCAGCCTCTCTGCCGGGGGCGGGGGCCCTGGCGGGTCACCCGGTCAGTGCGGTGAGCCCCGACGTTCCGGCGTGTCGGAAGATCTTGCGGAGGTTGTGGCAGGCGGCCAGCAGTCGCCACTCGCCGCGGGCCCCGTGCTCGCCGCGCAGGAGGAGTTGGCGGCCGTTGTGGCAGGTCATGATCTGGCCGAAGACGGGTTCGACGATGGCCTTGCGGCGGCTGTAGGCGGCCCTGCCGGGGTTGGTCCGCAGTTTGCGGGCCATGCGCTCCTTCAAGGTGGCGTCCTTGGGGATGCGTCCGCGGGGAGCGGGTGGGACCTGTTCGTCGTGCTTGAGTCGGCCGGTGGCCATGAAGGTGTCGGTGCCGCAGGACAGTTGGCGCTCCTTTGCTGCTTCCAGGTTCGTTTCCGAGCAGTAGCCGGCGTCGACCAGCGCCTGCCGGGGATGGGCGCCGGTGTTGTGCGCGGACTGGTCGAGCATCGCGGTGTAGTTCAGCACGTCCGAGGGGTTGCAGGTGATGTCGGCGGCGGTGATGACCTGGTGCTTTTCGTCGACCACTGCCTGGGCGTTGTAGGCCTGGATGTAGGCGCCGTCGCTGTTCTTCATGATCCGCGAGTCGGGGTCGGTGAAGTTGGCCTGTGCCGTGGGCTTGGGCCGGGCCTTGCTGGCGGCCTTCTCGCCCGCGTCGGTGACGGCCTGCTCGTCGGCGGTGTCGGCACGTTCCTGGCGGCGGCGTTCTTTGTCCTCGGCGTGGCGGCGTGCCTTGGCGGCCGCTTCGGCCTCGATCTGGGCGCGGGCGGCCTGCAGCCTGGCCAGGCGCTTCTCCCGGCGGTCCAGCTCGGCGGGCAGGTCGGTGTCCTTGTCGTCGACGCCGAATGCCTGGTCCTCGGCGGTGTCGGTGGCCTCGGCGTCGGCCAGCAGAGCGGTGGCCTTGGCCTCCAGTTCGGCGATCTCGGCCTCTGTCTGCTCTTCCTTCGTTATCAGCCGGCCGTAGCTCATCGCCTTGTGTTTGGAGGCGTTGGCCTGCAGTTTCGTGCCGTCCAGGGCGACGCGGCCCAGCTTGACCATGCCGAGCCTCATGGCGAGGTGCAGGGACTGGGTGAACAAGCCGGCCAGGGCGTCCAGGTGGCGGCGGCGGAACCGGGCGATCGATCGGAAGTCCGGGGCCTGGCCGGCGGCCAGGAACCGGAAGGCGACATCGTCGGCGCACTTGCGCTCGATCGCCCGGGAGGAGCGGATGCCGGTGGTGTAACCGTAGATCAGCAGCCGCACCATCAATCTGGGGTCGTGGGGCGGGTAGCCGCGCTTTTCGGTGTAGGCGGCCAGGACCGGCCCGAGGTCGAGTACGTCGTCGACCAGGTCCGCGACGAACCGGGCCAGGTGGTCCTCGGGCAGCCAGTCATCCAGCGATGGCGGCAACAGCAGGACCTGATGCGGATCGAAGGCTCGGAACGTCTTGTCCGCGGACGCCGGACGCCCCTGCGGCCGCTTCTTCTCGACCGGCTCGACCTCGAACAGCCCATCGCCGCCACTCATACCGAGATCATCCCGCATGAATGATCACGAACCGCAGGCGGGTTGCCGGTTACTGAGACACGCTCCTAGCGCGACACGCTTGGACGGGTGCGGCCGTGCTCGCCACTGCGGAAGCAGCCCGGCGTCCAGCGCGCGGGCCACCGCCGCAGATGCCACCGTCCGCGCCAGCCCCCGGCCGCGACAGTCCGGCGCGACCAGGACGCTGAGGTGGGCCACCGACTGCGGCCATGCGCGATAGCCGGCTGCGGCAACCAGGTCGTCACCGTCACGCAGGACGTATGCGGGAGAGGTAATGTCCTCCAAGCCGCTTTCCCCAGCGTCCTCTTCACCGGCACGAGCCAGCAGCGCGGCCAGTCCATCGTCGTCGCGTGGCACCTCCTCGACAGCGGCGCCAGCATGCACGGGCTGGAAGTCAGCTCGGTCAAGATAGAAGAGAGACGCGGGCCCCAGTACGTCGAGGACGGGCAGCACCTCACGCAGGCGATCCGCGTCGACGAGCTCTGCACGGGACAGCTTCCTTGCGGGACCCGCCATCTGCTCGGCGATGTGGCCGCTCGGCACAGTGACGATGCCGGCGTCACCGAGGACCACGATTCCCGTCCACAACGGCGGACACAACTGTGATTCCGGGGAAACCGCCACGTTCACCCCGTCCAGGGAGGAGAACTGCACTGACTTCACCGCCAGTTCGACCCATAGATTCCGGGCTCGGTCCAGCAAGAAATCTGTAGTCATGGCCGCATCGTGTCGGGCTCCAGTGCTTTGCACGACTGGTTTTCTCCGAGGCGGAGTGCTTGGGCGCCTTTGCCCTGCGACACCTCATCACCCGGCTTCTCCCCTGCGGCGCGACGACCACACGAACGAGCGACAACAACACCATCCAACTCGCCGTCGCGGACAGCAACCGAGCTTCGGCCCTGCGCACGCTGTGGCCAGAACGGCCACATCGTCACCCAGCGCGACGAAGGTCGCATCGGCCGCCGCTCGGTCAATGCCGTCACCGAAATGATCCAGCGCACCCCTCTGGCATCTGTGCTGCCCGAGGCCATCGCCCGGGATCACCCGCATCTGCGTGCCGTACTCCTCGACCCGCCCCTGCCCGAGCGCACTGTTACTCTGCTCTGTCGCTCGGGCTCCTACCAAAGCGCTGCCGCCCGGGCTTTCACCGGGTTCCTCCGAGGATGCCCCGGCCTTCAGGACTTTGTTGGCGGATTCGGTGATTGCCCGTGGTGATCTTGTTTGGTCGGGCAGTCTGATGGAGGTTCGGTTCCATCGTGCGGGGAGGCAAGGAGGGGCTGCGATGTCGCTGCGCCCTGTGCCTGCTCCGTCCGTTCCGGAGGCCACCGCGCGGGTGGTGCGGGCCTCGTTTCGTAAGGGCTGTCTGGCCATGCGGATCCGGGACGAGCTTGGTCCGTTGTTCGAGGACGAGCAGTTCGCTTCGGCGTTCCCGCGCCGGGGTGGTCCAGCCTGGTCGCCGGGCCAGTTAGCGTTGGTCAGCGTGCTGCAGTTCGCGGAGGGCCTGACGGATCGGCAGGCTGCCGACGCGGTGCGTGGGCGGATCGACGTCAAGTACGCGCTCGGTCTGGAGTTGGACGATCCAGGGTTCGACTTTTCCGTGCTGTCGGAGTTCCGGGACCGCCTGATCGCGCACGGTCTGGAGGAACTGGTCCTTGACCGGCTGCTGGAACGAGTGGGCGAGTTGGGGATGCTGCGGGCGGGAGGCCGCCAGCGCACCGACTCCACGCACGTGCTGGCCCAGGTGCGGACGCTGAACCGGATGGAGTTCGTCGGCGAGACCCTGCGCGCTGCGCTGGAGGCGCTGACCGTCGCGGCGCCCGGCTGGCTGCGGCAGGTCGCCGCGCCCCAGTGGTTCGAACGCTACGGCAAGCGCATCGACTCCTTCCGCTTCCCCAAAGGGGTTGACGCCCGCCAGAAGTGGGCGCTGGCCGTGGGAGAGGACGGATTCACACTGCTTCAGGCCGTCTACGCACTCGATGCACCGGTCTGGCTGCGGGAGATCGAGGCGGTGCAGGTACTGCGCACCGCATGGGTGCAGCAGTACCACCGCGACGAGAAGGGGGTGCGCTGGCGGGAGGGCGAGGACCTCCCGCCAGGCAGGCTGAGGCTGTCCAGCCCCTACGACACCGACTCCCGCTACAGCGTCAAGCGCGGCGCGGGCTGGGACGGCTACAAGGTCCACTTCACCGAGACCTGCGAGCCGGACGCCCCGCATCTGATCACGAACGTGGTCACCACCGACGCCACCGTCCCCGACGCGGAGATCACCGAGCCCGTCCACCACGCTCTGGCCGCGCGCGGCCTGCTGCCGGGGATCCATCTGGTCGACTCCGGGTACACCTCCGCCGCGCTGCTGGTCTCCGCCGCCGCGTAAGTCGCGCAGAATTCACGGCATGTCAGTTCGCCCTTTGGTCGCCGGGCGGTCGGCACCTGGAAAGCGAGCCGGCGTCCGAAATGATGCTTCTGCTCGCCCGAACCGCCACCAGCCGCGACGCGGTCGCCACATGCAGTCCGGTGCGCCGGGAGATCTCCGAGACGGTCAGCGACGAGTCCTCGGGCGTGAACGCCTCGAAGATCCGGACGATCCGGGCAAGAACCGACTCGCCGTTCTGTGTTCTCACCTGGCCATCATCGGTTCCTTTTCCCGCACGTCAACCTCTTGTCGCGCCGGAACACCGACTGGAGGGCGGTCCAAGAGGGCGTACGGCTCAACGCGCCGGCAAGCTGGCGTGTCGGTCTCCTCCTGCGGCACCTCGGCGGCACCTTGTCGCAGGAATCATCGGCGATCTGCGCAGGCACGGCGTGGGAGTATCCCGCGGTGTGTGCGCCCCAGGTCACACGATCCGGTCACCCGGCTCCTCGGCTTCCTGTCGGACTACCCTCACCGGTGCCCCACCGGAGTGCACTCCCGACTCGGCCAGCCGCGCCTGTCATGGTGCTGCACGCCGTACTCGCCGCGCTACTGGCGGAGATGGGCGCGGGCCCGGACACCAGTGACTGATCTCGGGGCCCGCTGGTCTGACGGTTCGGCGGGCTGGTGGTTCGGCAGTCGCAGGGTCTGCCCGCTACTCGTACCGGTACTTGAGTGAATCCGTCTCCGCCCGCTCGATGTCGGCGATCGTCAGCTCCGGCATCCGCAGCTGGGCCAGCGTCACCTCGGCCGAGGTCGGCTGGGCGTCCGCCGGCAGCCACTGCTCCGGCTTCCAGGCCCCGCTGCGCAGGAGTGACTTGGGGCAGTGCGGGTAGACCTCCTCGATTCCCAGCACCAGCGCACTGGCCGGCGGCTTGCCTACGGCGGTCAGCTGCGACAGCAGCTCCGGACGGGTGGAGACGCAGGCACGGCCGTTCACCCTGAGCGTCGTGGTGCGCCCGGGAATGACGAACAGCAGCCCGGCCCGTCCGGTGGCGATGACGTTCTGCAGGGTGTCCAGACGCTTGTTGCCGGTCGCGTCCGGTATCGCCACCGTCCGTGCGTCCAGGACGGTGACGAACCCGGCGGGGCCGCCGCGCGGGGAGACGTCACAGTTGCCCTCGGCGTCCGCGCTGGCGACCAGGACCAGCGATGAGCAGCCGATCAACCGCCGGGTCTGCTCGGTGAGTTCGGTCATCTGCTTGCGCACGGCCGCGTCGCTGGGGAGTTCGTAGACCCGGCGCAACGCCTGCTCGTCGGACACGGCGTCGAGGCGGAGCGAGTCGAAGGCACTGCCGGCAAGGGGTGTCGTCATGCCAACGACCCTAATGGGCCGACCAACGATTGATTTTGGTCGGTGAATGCGGGGCCACGTCCCATCCTGCCTTCCGCGGGCTGTCGCGCCAACATCTGGGCGAGCTGATCGCTGAACTCGCCCCGCTGAGTGGCGGGCTGTGAGTCCGTCCGGGCGTCTTGGACGACGCGAGGGCGACCGTCGGCAGGAAAGGCCCCGAGCGACGGGCCCGTCACCGAGCGGGCGGCTGGCGCGAGATGAAACGCCGCCAGCCTTCTTTGGCCTCCGACCGCGCCGCAGAGCGGCCCACCCGGCACAAACGCAGCACCGAGCTGGGGCACGTTCGCATCAAGGCCTGCTGAACCACGACCCAGCCGAACCCGCAGGCCGACACGCCCCGAGATCAATCGCGGGTCAGCCCGCTATTCGAGGTGGAGGTGATGAACGTGGCGTCGATGACACCGTCGCCGCCCGGCAGGGCGGGGCCGTTCGAGGGCGGGGTTCGTGTCCAGGATGCGTGGCTGCTCGCTGGCCACCCGGGGGCGATGAGCGAGGAGGCCGCCTGTGGGGGAAAGGCGTCAGCCCTGGCGGCTGGGGAGCATGGCCAGGGCCTGGGAGCGCTGGGCGACGAGGTCGTCGTAGGTGCCGTCGCGCTCGGCCCAGCGGTGCACGAGGACGCCCTTCACGAGGATCTCGTGAGGGGTGGGGTCCTCGGAGAGCAGTTGCATGACCTCGGTGGCGAAGTCGTCGAGCGGCAGCGCGTGCGGGTTCACCTTTTCCTGTCCTGCTGTGGCGACGGCCGGGGGGACGAGCTCGACGACGCCGACACCGGTGCCGTCGAGCTGCGCGCGCAGTGCCTCGGAGTAGGCGTGCACCGCGGCCTTCGAGGCGGCGTAGCTGGGCATGGGCGGGAAGGGCAGGAAGGCGATGCCGGAGGTGACGGTGATGAAGGTGCCGGCTCCCCGCCGGACCAGGTGGGGGGTGAAGGCGTCGATGACCCGGATGGTGCCGAGCAGGTTGGTGTCGATCGTCGTTGCTGCCGCCTCGAAGTGCGCGGGGTCGCGCAAGTCCTCCAGGAGCATGACGCCCGACATGGTCACCACGGTGTCCAGCTCGGGGTACCGGGCGAGCACGGCGTCACGGACAGCCGCGATGGAGACACTGTCGGTGACGTCGATGCTGATCGGGTCGAAGCCTTCTTCGGCGAGTTCCGAGAGTGCCTCCGGGCTGCGGCCGCCAACGGCCACGGTGCTGCCCGCTGCGGCGAACCGGCGGGCCAGCTCTCGCCCGATACCCGAGGTTCCGCCGACGATGAGAACGGTGCGGTTGGAGAGATCCACGAGATCTTCCCTTCAGTCCAGGGCGCCGACGGCGTTCAGGCTCGCGGCGCAGACAGTGAGGTTCTCTGTCACTTTCAAAACCGTGCTACCGAAGTCTTGACGGCATTCGCTGGGCGTGGCAGGGCCCCCGTCTTCCCTGGTCTTGCCAGGGCCCCCTCTGGGACACGCGCACCGCATTACGGTGTCGGTATGAAGGATGAGGAATCCGGCAACCGGCTCGGCAGCTACCTACGTGCCCGGCGTGAGCTGGTCTCCCCGGCTGAGGCAGGACTCCCGCCCGGCGGCAATCGCCGCGTGCCCGGCCTGCGCCGTGAGGAAGTCGCCCTGCTCGCCGGAATCAGTCCCGACTACTACCTGCGCCTGGAACGGGGCCGTGACAAGAACCCCTCACCGCAGGTCCTGGAATCACTCGCGCGCGTCCTGCAGCTCGACGACATCGAACGAACGTATCTGCTCGGCCTCGCGGCGGCACACCCCAGGGCGCCGCGCCGCAAGCGGCCCGAGCACGTACCGGCGCGGGTGCACGAGCTGCTCGCCCACCTTCAGATCCCCGCGTTCGTCGAAGGGCGCGCGTTCGATGTCCTGGCCTCCAACCCCATGGCGGTCGCGCTCTCCCCCCGCCTGCGGCCCGGCCAGAACCGGCTTCGTTCTCTCCTCCTCGATCCCGAGGAACAAGCCTTCCACCAGGACTGGACGAAAGCCACAGCCGATTTTGTCGCCGCCCTTCGCACCACCATCGGGGACGACACCGACAACCCCCGGTTCGTCGAGCTCGTCGGAGAACTCGCACTGTCCAGCCAGCGGTTCCGTACCCTGTGGGCCCGCCACGACGTCCGCAGTCTCGACGGAGGCACGATCACGGTCCACCACCCCGTCGTCGGCGAACTACGCCTGCACCGCGACAAACTCCCCATCGACGACGTCATCCTCGTCGTCTACTACCCCGACAAGGACAGCGACAGCGACGAGAAACTGCGGCTCCTCGCCGCGCTCTCACACACCGAGTCCGCCGGCACAGCGCACGTTCGATCCGAGGGTCGGCGTAGGGGGCCGTGATCTCTCGCGAAAGCAGTTCCTGGCCGAAGTCGCCTGCCGACCTGGTTGCCGACCGCATCTCCGTTCCTAAGGTGCCGGGTCGGCCGTGCGTACATCGTCCCAGGTGCGGGGCTGTGCGACTATTCTGAAGCGGTACGCGCCGCGCCCGAAACACGAGGCCGGGTTGCGGCCCTCGGCCGACGAGAACTACCGTCGAAAAAGGATCGAGTACGTGCCGCCGCTTACCTGCGGCACGATGCGCGCAGAGCCCAGCTCCCGGCGGCGCCCTGGATTCGGCCGCAGAGCCGAGGTCAGTAGCCCGCCCCAAAGCAGTGAACACCGGCTGTCGTCCCTGGCTTGCCGCGCCGACACCGCATCATGCACATGGGCGCGCTGCAAACATTCCCAGAACGCGCATTCCCAGAACGCGGCAGAAGAGCCTCGTCATTCGAGGGAGTGACATCATGCGCAGACTCACCGGCCCGGCAGTTGCGGCGGCACTCGCGGCCTCAGCCCTGGTCACGCCCTCCGCCGTGGCCACCGAACTGTCGGCTCCGCCTCCCCCCGTCAGCCACCACCTCACCCAGACGCGTCCAACTGCGTCCCGTCTTCCTATGACGTGGGTTGAGGGGCCGACCTTCTCCTATGAATCCCTCTGCTACGCCTACGGGTACGCCTATCGATTGGCGTACCGGCATTGGTTCTGCATCGACAACGGCGACGACACCTACACGTACTGGTACCGGACTGAAGATTAAGCCGGATGACGGTCCCGCCCCGTGTGGCATGTGACAGAAGGCGGCGCCCGGCAATGCCAGGCGCAATGAACGTGCCGCAACCCTGGGTTCAGCAGCCAGGTGACCGGCGCGGCGCACCGAGCGAATACATGGGCGCAGACCACGCGGACCCGCCCAGACCGTCTGGACGCCGAGTTGCGGGGTGTCGGGTGGTCGCCCGAACCTGGAAAGGGACGTTCTTGGAAGGGCCGTGATTCCCGCAGCCGGGTGGCGGCACCGGAGTCGCTTGTCACCGACGGGGTGTGGCTGCGGTGGTTCGCCCGCCACTGGGGCGCGGGATGCGCCGAGCGTGTGGAGAACGCCCCGGACGATGCCGCTGCTCGACCAGGAGGTCCAGCATGCCAGCGAGAGTCCGAAGGAACGGGAGGACACCGGCAGGCGCACCAGCCGTCATCGGCTGCTTCCGGCTCAGCGCCGCCTTGGTCGCGACAGTCGCGCTGTGCCCGGCGGCCGCCGGATCCGGATACACCGAGGGCTCCCCGGGGGCCAAACCCCTGGCTCCAACCAGCAGCGCCACCCTCGGTCGATCGGGCGAGACGGTGACCTTGCCCGGCGGAAATCCAGCCGTCCCGTGGCCGCCGGCCGAGCAGGCGCAGGTGACAACCGGCGGTTCCTCTGCGCTCCAGGTCAGCACCGCCAAGCCCGTCGCCACCCTGGTCGACACGATCGACTGGCGCAACCGGCCGTACACCACCACCTGCGCCGGTCTGTCCCGCAGCCCGTTCACCGGGTTCCTCCGAGGATGCCCCGGCCTTCAGGCCGGGGAGGAATCGGACTCCTGCGGGGCAGGGCAGGGATAGCCGGATCGCCGTCAGGGCGATCCGGCGTCCACCCCGCACGGCGGTGATGTCGCCCACCGTGATCGAGAACTCTCAACTGTCAGCCCCCTCAAGTAGATTCGGATGCATGACGACAGAGGCAGCCATGAAGGAGACCGGGCATGCCCGGTACACCTTCCGTGTGCGCCTGTCGGCTACCGCGCGGCGCGCACTCGAAGCGGAGTGGGCGCGCTGCCGGTGGCTCTGGAATGAGTGCGTCGCGAAGTCCCAGCAGGTGCACGCGCAGAGCCGGGCGAGCGGCGAGAAGGTGACCTGTGGTCCGGGGCAGTTGGACAAGATGCTGACCGAGGCACGCGGGGTGATGTCATGGCTGGCTGAGGGCGCGTCGGTGCCGCAGCAGCAGGTGATTCGGGACTTTGCCAAGTCCCGTGCCAAAGCGCTGAAGGACATCAAGGACCGGCTTCCCATGCACCGCCGGGCCCAGATGCCCCGCTTCAAGAAGAAGCGGGAGACGCGGTGCAGCCTGAACTACACCAGGCGCGGTTTCCGCCTCAAGGACTCCTGCCTGCACCTTGCGGGCGGGATCGTGCTGAGGGTGGTGTGGTCGCGGGAGCTGCCCGCGGACCCGTCGAGTGTGCGGGTGTACCAGGACAGCCTCGGCCACTGGTATGCGTCCTTCGTCGTCCCGGCTCAGGTTCAGCTCGGATCCACCGGCTTGATGTCTGTGGACGGTTTCTCGGGGAACGCAGAAGTGCCTTGTGACCTGCGATGATGGGGTTTTTCTAGGACCACATCAGGCACGATCAGCAAGGCACTTCCGAGATGCAATCTTCCCATGCCGCGGCGGCGGTCTCGTCCGCGTTCGACGACCCGAAC
>NZ_JBITGJ010000088.1:0-32815 GCF_044456925.1 Streptomyces sp. NPDC050743 | reverse complement strand
AGGACCCACCCGCCGCGCTCACTCGAAGCCCTGCAACACGTGATCGACGAGTACGACAGCAAGATCAAGACCGGCAGTAGTTAATTTACGGCTCCTTATGCATAGTCAAGTTATGCGTAACTGGTTTCCAGGGCCTCGCGCGGAACCAGATGGCCTTCGCCGAACGGGAGCGCCAGGAGGCCGCCTAGGTGGAGCGGCAGTTGGCCACCGCCCTCCACTGACAGCCTTCCAGACCAAGATGCTCCGACGGATCAAGATCGGACCTGACGAGGGCCGCGTCGTCGCCGTCCTCAACGACGGCACCGGCGTGGCCTTCGACCGCCTGCAAAGCCGGGCCGGCCGCAGCGGCCCGCTGCGTGGCGCCGATTTCACCGTTCACGTCGCCCTGTTCGACGTCCTCGGCCGTCGGCGACAACGACTGGCGGCCGCGCTCGTATGCCGAGCGGCGCACCGAGTTGCTGCGTCTGCTCGACGGCGGGCCGGAATCTCTGCGCGCTGTTCCGTCGACCGAGGACATTGAGCAGGCCCTCGAGTGGGTCGGCGCGCTCTCGGGTGGATGAAGTCCCGTGCGCTTCCTGCCGGTCATTCCTGAGGTGGTGTTGGAGATCGAGTCTGATCAGGCGAGGCTGGAGTTCGGTCGTTACCGGCACCGGCCGCGTGTCCGTCGGGTTCGTGGTGACCTGACGCCGGAGCTGGTCGGTGAAGAACGTTGATCGAGGAGGCGTGACTGAGCGCCCAAGTGGCACCGTTCGCGAGATAGGTGCTCAGAGCCTCAGAGAGGTCATGAGGACTCTCCGGGCACTCTGCCTCTTCTGACCTGCGCACTTAAGATGGTGCCTATAGCAGGCGAGAGTGAGTACGTCTACGCGGTTGATTGAGTAGAGCGCCTCATGAAGTGCACGAGGGCTGCCGACGATCATCGGCTCATGAATCCTCAGACTTATGCGAGGCTCTACAGCCCGTGGAAGGCGACCCCGTTGGCTGCAGCCCGTCCAGGGGTCACGTTGCTGACAGCTCTGCTCGGCGCTGCCACGGTCCTGTCGATGGCATGGCTGACTTTCCTGGTCAGCATGATCGCACTGTGGGGAGCGGCGGAAGGGACGGCCGTCGGGGGTCTGCTCGGGGAGTACGCGGCAGGCGTGGCCGGCGGTGCCGCACTGCTTGCCGCGCTGGCCTTTGTCCCCGCGGTGCGTCGCATGACGCCGGAAGGACGTCGGCTGTTGCTGACTGCGGTGGCGTGTCCCGTCCCACTCGTTCTGGCTGTCGTGACCTGGTTGGGCGTTGGCTGACCACTTCTCCTGCCACGCATGGAACCGTTCACGGGGCGGATCACCGCAACGCCCGTGGTGACGAAGTACACCGCCCATCTACTCGCCGAACTGAGCGCCGCACTTGCCGAGAGACGCCAACCGGAGCGCCCAGTCACAGCAGGTGGGACCGGAATTGTGACTGAGCACGGTAGTGGGCCCCGAAAGACAACTGCGATGCACAGAACGCGTGCAGGTGCGCGGGCGACATGGTCGAGGGCCGGCCGCTCGTCGTTCAGGGCAGTGGGGCCCAGGGGTCGTCGTACGGTTCGGGCTCTTCCGGGTGGAGCATGCGGTGGACGCAGCGCAGGAGCCCCGGCTCGCCGCAACCGACGGCGGTCATCCAGGGCAGCACGTCCATGGCGCGGGCGCGCTCTTCAGTGGCCAGGGCGTCGACGGTGGTCTGCAGGGCGGCGGGGGCGGGTTCGTCGGTGAGGCAGAGCCAGCCGATTGCGGCGGCAAGGCGGACTTCGGGGGCCTGTGCCCGGTCCTGCCACAGCTCGCGGATCCACGCGGTGTCCGGCCGGTGCGGGTGGGCACGAGTCGTCTCTGCAGTGGCGAGAACCAAGGCGGCCATGGCCACGGGGTCCTGCTCCTTGGCGAACCGGGTGGCGAAGGCGCGTCGGACCGTATGGCCGGGGTCGGCCGCGGTGGCGAGAGCGTAGGAGGCGCCGATGCGCATGGCGGGGTCGGAGTCGTTGAGGAGGGGCAGGAGCACGGGGGTTCCGGCGGTGATCGCGGCTCGGGCGGCGGCCACCGACCAGCCCGCCGGGTAGCCGGTCACCTCGACGCCGTAGTCGTCGTAGTCGTCGAGGACGTGCTGCTGGGGGCCGGAGCGGTGGAGGAGGAGTTCGTCGCGGGAGGCGGCACCAAAGTGGCGGGCGCGGGCCGGGGCGGCGAGACCGCCGAGGGCGTCGGCTCGGTGTGGATGGTGGGGGTCGGTGGCGATCCGGATCAGGAACGGTACGGCGAGAGCTGCGGCGGCCCGGCTGTCGTCGGCGCACATGCCGATCAGCACACCCATCGCGTTACGTGCGGACCCGTCGCCGGTGCGCAGCAGGCGAACGGCATCCCGGGTCTGCTCCCCGTGAGGGAAGTTCCCCCAGGGAAGGTCGTCGAGGACGGCTCCGTCGCTGGTCTCGGGCCGGATGGTCGCCGCCACAGCCCGGATGTCGTACGGGCCTCCCGCGAACGAGGCCAGATCTGCCCCGTCCACCAGAGCCCCGCACATCGCGAACGCGGGATCGGTCCGCCAGTCCCCCACACCACACCACCCCACCGTCGAGTCCACAGAGGTTCGATCATGTGCGATCCGGACGACGCGAACCACCTGGCAGTCAGGGCGCTGCATGCCGCAGACCATCGTGAACCCAGAAACCCCCAGCTCAGCATGTCCCTGCGGCTATCGCGTGGGCCACCTATCGCGAACGGGGGCCAAGTAGCGTGCTCAAGGGCCAACTACCGCGGTCAGTCACAAGTGCCCTGACCGGTATTCGCGAAGGTACCCATGGGTGCATACGTAGGTGACGGTCACCTGCATGATCTTGCCGTCGGCGGGCTTGAGGCTGATCGCTTCGAACGGGGTCAGGTTCTGGACGTCCGTCGTGGTGCCCTGGCCGGTGAAGCAGAGTCCCTCGTCACCGGTCTGGAGCCGGACGAAGAGATGGCTCGTGGGAGTGATGTGGTTGACGTCGCAGCGGTGGATGACGGGGCCCGCGGGGGCGACCGCCCCGGCGGGGGCGGCGACAGAGACGAGGCCGAGGCCGGCCGCGAGTGCGGCCAGTCCGACTACCGTCTTGTGCCTGATGGTGGTCATGAGGCTCTCCTTCTGGTGGCAGTGGATCGAGAGCCCGGGATCAGTTCAGGACCTTCTGCTGCACCACGATATGGCCGGCGTCGGGGTTGAGGCTGCCGCCGAGCCGGCTGAAGGCACCGTCGGTCAGGTCGAGGCACTTCGGTTCCTGCGGCGTCTGCTGGAAGGTGCCGCGGTCGTTGATGCGCACGACGAGGGACTTGCCGTTGGCGACGTTGGTCACCTTCACGCGGGTCCCGAACGGCAGTTGCGGATTGCGTGTCAGCGAGGTCGCCGCGGTGTTCTTGTTGTTGTCGAAGACCTCGCCGCTGGCCGTGAGGGCTCCGGGGGGCATGGGACCGTAGTGCGTCGCCCAGCAGGTTCCGGCCTGCGGGGCGCTGGGTGCGGCCGAACTCGCCGGAGAGAGCGCCAGTATGGCGGTCAGCGCCACGGCTCCTGTGGCCAGTGGGACGTAGAGCGTTCGCTTGCTCATGCTCGCTCCTCGTTTCATGTGGCGTTGTTTCAGGTCGTGGTGGATCGGTGAAGGGAGTGATGTGCTCCTTGTCCGTGGCGGCATGCGAGAACCGGCACGGCTGTTGCCGGATGGAGGTGGGGAACTATTTCTCAGCCGGCCGCGCGATAGGCGGCGCCCACCTCGTTGGCCATCGCACCGTTGTAGAGCCCGGTGCCGCCTCCGCGGCTGGTGGAGAGGGTGAACCATGCGTACCGTTCGACGAACGGCAGCCCTTGCAGCATGGCGGTCGACTGCTCCACGAACGCGGCCTGCTGTGCCTGTGTCGGATACCTCGGCGTGCCGGTGGAGAAGTCGATCATTGCGTACTCGGTGAGCCAGATCGGCTTCTTGTAGCGGTTGTAGGCGGCCTGGAGGTAGTTCCGCAGCTGGGTTGTCGCATGCGTGGCGTCGAAGTCCCCGCCGTACCAGTGCAGGGGAATGAAGTCGACCTTGTAGTGACGGCTGGCGGCGCCCTTCATGAAGCGGTCGAGCCAGCCGTCTGCGACGTCGGCTCCGGTGGCGACAGCGGGCGCTCCGAGCCGCATCCCGGTCGACTGCAGCCGGGGCCACAGATCGAGCGCCTGCGGCATAGTCAGGTCGGCCTGCCCCGGCATATCGGGTTCGTTGAACCCGAGCAGGGTCTTGCCCTGCTGTTCGGCCTGGCCGAGTTCCGCATCGGTCACCGAGCCTTTGCCCCAGATCATGGGCACGAATTCGACGCCGGACGGGGGCGTGATCTGCTGCTTGCCGGAGGACCAGGTGTAGAACCAACCGGCTTTCGAGTCGGCCAGCGCGTTGGTGACGCCGGTGAAGTTCCAGGCGCTGACGCCCTTCTTCTTCACCGTGGCGGAGGACGCGTTCACCGCGTCGGTGGGCGTGCCGGCATGATTGCCGAACGCGAGCAGGGTCAGAGCCGCCAGAATCACGGCGAGACCACGTAAGTTGGGTGCTTTTCGCATCACTTCTTCCTTTTCATCCGGCCGCTCGTCAACCCGCGTGCACGGCTAGGGGGACCGCTTGGGCCGCGGTCACGAGGCGCGGTGGAAGGTCACGACGAAGCCGCTGCACTTGCTGCACTGCTGCATCACCTTGTTGCCTGGCTCCTGGTCCTGCCGGGACCACCCATAGGCCTTCGGGCAATGGGAGGCGACCATGTCGCTGTAGGCGGTCTTGGCGTCCCGGTTGGGATTGGTGCACAGCATCGGCTTGCCGTCCGCCAGCGCGTCAGATTGCCCGCGGGGCAGTTCGGCAGCAGGCTGTTCGCGCAGCCCACCGTGTCGCACCTGCCAGCGCCGGGGCTCACGTTCTGGGGGGCGATCGTGATCGGCACCGAGAACGCGTTCACGTAGCTCACGTCGTACCAGGGAGCGACAGCGTCCTTGGAGTCGAAGTTGAACTCCGCGAGGCTGGCGGGCTGTTCTCCGGTGTCCTTGGCACAATGGTCGGCGAAGTTGCCGCAGTCCCCGACCGTACAGTGGAAGTTGCTCCCCGGTGTCCCGGTACATCCCATGCGCACGAAGAACTTTCCGCGCCAGTAGCCGGGCGCCGTCGTCTCGGGAACGGTCACCGTCGCCGACTGGCCGGGCTCCAGGATCGGCAGCTTGTCGAGGTTCTTCGACCCGTCGGCGTTGACAGCGCTGCCGATCCAGATCTTCCTGCCGGTGCTGTTGACGAACGTGACCGTGTGGTCGATCGCCGCAGCGGCAGCCGGTGCGGCGGCGGCGGGCCGACATGTCGCAGTCGACGGTGTCGAGGATCTGGCGGGCCTTCGGTCTCAAGCCGCACCGTGCCGAGTCGTTCAAGCTGTCCACCGACCCGTTCTTCGTGGACAAGGTCCACGACGTGGTGGGCCTGCATCTCGACCCGCCGGAGCGTCCCGGTGGGCCTGGATGCGCACCTGATCGTGGACAACTACGGCACCCACAAGACCGAGCCGGTCCGCAAGTGGCTGCTGGCCCACCCCCGGTTCCACCTGCATTTCACCCCGACCGGCTCGTCCTGGCTGAACCTGGTCGGGCGGTGGTTCTGCGAGCTGACCTGCCAGAAGCTCCAGCGCAGCGTCCACCGCTCCGTCCCCGCCCTCGAACGCCAGATCCGCGCTTGGATCAAGGACTGGAACGCGGACCCCCGCCCGTACGTATGGCACAAGACCGCCGAGCAGATCCTCGACAGTGTCGCCGGTTACTGCCGACGCATCAACGTAGGTCACCAGGTCACACTGGATTCGCCTTCGAGGCCGACCACTACCGCACTATCCCGGGCTGCGCGGCGGTAGCCGCTGTGTGATCCGGTTGAACAAGTCCGTCAGCGGCTCGCTGACGTCCTGACCGAACTCGGACAGCCCGTAGGTGACCTGGGGCGGCGTCGTCGGCTCCACCTCCCGCCAGATCAAGCCGTCCTGGACCAGCGTGCGCAGGGTCTGAGCGAGCATCTTCTCGCTGATGCCCTGGATGCTGTCGCGCAGCTCGTGGAACCGAAGGTCGTTGCTCCGCAAGGAGATCAGCACCCAGATACCCCATCTGCTGGTCACGTGGTCGACCACGTTTCGCGCGGGGCAGTCGGTGTGAAAAACCTCATACCGATTGCCTATCTCAGCCTGCGTCAGCTGCGCACCGCCCTTCATGTCGGGAGCTTACCTCTGGGTACGTTCTTACGAAAAGTAAGCCCGCCTCCTAGCGTCAATTACCGCAGTGCACAACGGACTAGGAGCTGAACATGATCGTGGTGACCGGGGCTACCGGGAATGTGGGCCGACCTTTGACGCAGGCCCTGGCCGAGGCGGGCGAGCAGGTGACGGCGGTGTCGCGGCACGCGGTGGCGATGCCGGACGGAGTCCGGCATGTGACGGCGGACCTGGCCGAGCTGACAAGCCTCACACCCGCGTTGGACGGGGTGAAGGCCCTGTTCCTCCTGCTGTCCGGAGACCTGCACGCCCCCGAAGCCAGGCCGGCCGACATCATCGGCCTGGCCGCGGCCAGTGGGGTCCGCCGGGTCGTCCTGCTGTCTTCGCAGGGCGTGGCGACCAGGCCGCTCGGCCCGTCGCGGGTCGCTATGCGCGCGGTGGAGGACGCGTTGCGGGAGTCCGGCCTGGACTGGGTCGTCCTGCGACCGGGCGGTTTCGCCTCCAACGCCTTGGCCTGGGCGGAGTCCGTCCGCACGCAAGGGACGGTCGCCGCGCCCTTCGGCGACGTAGGGGTGCCGGTCATTGACCCGGCGGACATCGCCGAGGTCGCGGCGGCCTGCCTGCTGGACGACCGGCATACCGGCGGGGTCTACGAGCTGACCGGGCCGGAGGTCATCACGCCGCGTCAGCAGGCGGAGGCGATCGCCGCCGCGCTCGGCTCGCCTGTACGGTTCCACGAACTCACCCGCGACGAGGCCAAGGCCACGATGACCCGGTTCGTGCCGGCGGAACTCGCCGACGACACCCTGGACATCATCTCCGCCCCGAACCCCGCCGAACTGCGGATCAGCCCGGACGTGGAACGAGTCCTCGGCCGCGCCCCGCGCCCCTTCGACGGCTGGGTCGCCCGCAACATCGCCGTTTTCCGCTGAGGCGCAACCCAACTGAAGCACCAGGGCAGCCTCGTGCGGCTGCGGCCGCACGAGGCTGCCCACCTCCGTAGTGCCACCGTCGTCGGCGCGCGAGGTACTGGGCCGCGCAGGCGGCCCTCAGGGCAGGCCCTACAGAACAGACCGTCGCAGGGCCAGCCACGCAGTGCCGCACACCGTCGACCGCACAGAGTCACGTCTGAAGCTCGCACGGCTGCGCTTGCCAACCACGGCTGATGTCCACCAACTTCGGTCCACCGGTATCCGGCATCGCGGCGGAGCCGTTCCTGCTGCGCGCAGTCGTAACGGCCGATCCATCACGGCTGTCCGATCACCGGCATCTGCTCCGGATCTCCTCCAGGCCCACGAAGGCGGTCTCATCCCGGCCGGAGTCGAGGAACGCGTCGGCTGCTGGGGGCGGAGGCGACGCGGGCCTGCCACACCTGGACGACCTCGCACAGCCCGGCGAGGGAGAACGTCCGGCGCGACTCCTCCAGCGCCGCCGCCCACTCACGCTCGAAGGCCGGCACCCACCGCAGCACTCAACGGTGGCGCTCCAGCCGGGGCTCCACGCTTTGGCACAGCGCAGGCACCTCACTCAGTGGCCGCTGCCCGCGGCGACCGGTCAGCCAAGCGATCTTCCGCCTCGCCGGCCTGCACTCCGAGGACGGTCGTGGGTTGCCTGGACCTGCGCGTGCCAGGCAACCCGCCGGCGCACCCGCGCCATCGTCCTGGCCGGACTCGGCGGCGTTCGTCTTACGTCCGAGCGATGTCGACGGCCTCCTGCCGACCTGGTCCGACTTCGTCGACTGTGCCGACGGCGACCACTACTTCACTGTCCGGCAGGGCGGGCTACGGTGAGTGACGATCTTTGATGGCTGTCGTCGGGCCCGCAGCCAGCCGGATCGGGCACGTGTGCATTGCCCACCCAGCACGAGGTTTTCCGGTGCTGGTTCGGTGCTGACCTCGGCGAGTCAATGGCGGGAAAGCAGCAGGTCGTAGCTCTGACCGAATGAGTTGTCGTACCACTCGATGGTGGTGCCGATGAGGCTGGCGGCGACGATACGGGGGAGACTGGCGGGGGTTGGGGGAGCGGATGTTGCTTCGGATGCCATGTGCGCCACTTCCTCGTGTGCGGTGGGGACGGGTACGTGTCGGCACACCGTAGAAACACGCAGGTCAGGCGCACATGTGGTGGGGCACCATAGTTTGGGAGTTGGCTATGCGTGCGGCCACCATGCTGGCTCACGGAAGGGCGGTTCAGGGGCTCGAAGGTGGTCGAAACGAGTGCCGTCCGGGACGCACAGTTCGGGGTGATTTGATGGTGCGGTGCTGACTCCCGTGCTGACTTCGTGCTGACCACACTCTGTCGTGATCTGCTCCTCCCTGTCGGCGCAGGTCCCGCACAGACTGGGGCCGTAGGTGTAGAGGAAGCGGCGGTGGAGTGCTGCGCCCGCCCGGGCCGGGCGCGTCGCTGGTCTGTCGGGTGGACGGTCCTGTCAGCATGATCGACCTGTCGCGACTGCCGCCCGTACGTGGTCGGCAGTGGATGTGCCCTTACTTCTCGGTGCGAGTCGGTGTGTGGTGGGATGGACGTCCTGGGGATCGATGCCTGCGGTAAGCAGGGGTGGGTGGGGATCCGGCTCACGGACGGCGCGTACGCGCAAAGCCTGGTGGCCGTATCCCTCGATACGCTGATCGAGCGTGCCGGTGCGGTGGGGACGATCGCGGTGGACATGCCGCTGGGGCTTGTCGAGAAGGGCTGGCGTGGCGCTGATCTCGCGGCCAGAGCGCTGCTTGGGACGCGACGGAGCAGCGTTTTCCTCATCGCGCCGAGGCCCGCATGGCAGGAGGCCGATTATGCGGCGGCCGCAAACCGCTGCCGGGAGCTCACCGGTGGTCGGCTGAGCCGGCAGGCGTGGGGGCTGGCACCGAAACTGCTGGAGGCTCGGGCGTGCTGGCTCGCCGATGAGCGCATCCACGAGGTGCATCCCGAGGTGTCCTTCTCGGCTTTGGCCGGCGGGGTGCCACTGGCGTACGCCAAGAAGACGTGGCGCGGCCAGAATCTGCGCCGCGCACTGCTGGCCGGGGCCGGAATCGTGCTCCCGGAGGAACTCGGCGAGGCTGATCGGATCGCCGTGGACGATGTACTCGATGCCACTGTCGCCGCCTGGTCGGCGCACCGGATCGCACGCGGGATCGCGGAGCGGGTTCCCACGGTGCCCGAGTCGGACGTGGAGGGCCGTCTCATCGAGATTCGTTATTGACGTGGACACCACGTACTGCTGCGCCGATCGACAGTCGCGCTGCGGACAGGCGGAGCCGGTCGTCCGTGAACTGCTCGGGGACTTCGGGGACGTGCGGTATGTGTGGCGGCATCTTCCGCTGACCGATGCCCACGTCCACGCACGGCTCGCCGCCCAGGCCGCGGAGCCGGCGGCCCTGCAGGTGCGTTTGCGGCAGATGCACGATCTGCTGCTCAGCGACCAGGGGCCCTGACCCTCGACAACCTGCGCGGCTGTGCCGCGGACAGCGGAATGGGCCTGGAGCGTTTCGAGCGGACATGCGTGCTCACGCGGGGGTCGCGAGGCACCGGTGGCTCCGCGGCGTGCTGGAGACGCCTCCCGAGGCGGACAGCAGGCTGCCGGCGAACTGCGGGGTGAACCCGTCGCCGATCAGGGCGGCGAGCCGGTAGCCCAGGGGAGGCGCCGGTGTGGCGGACCCAGGCGCCGAACAGCTCGGACAGCGGCGGGCCCAGCGGCGCGTACATCGCCGACTGCACTACCTGGGTGCCGTGTCGCGTCGGGGTGCGACGGCTCGCTCGCCCGGGGTGCCCGGCAGAGCGACGGTGACGGGGCTCTCAGGCGGCGAGGACGCGGGCGCGGCAGGCGGCGGGGGTGCCCCAGGCGTCCCGGAGGGGGCGCGCCTTGCGCATCCACAGGGCGAGGTCGAGCTCGTCGGTGTAGCCGACGGCGCCGTGGAGTTGCAGGGCGGCGCGGGCCGCCGTGTACGCCGCCTCACCCGCGGTGACCTTCGCCGCGGCGATCTCCCGGCCGGCGGCCGGATCTTCCGCGGCCAGCGCGAGGGCCGCGGCGTGCAGCAGCGGCTGGGCGAACTCCAGGGCGAGGAGTGTGTCGGCGAGGCGGTGCTTGACCGCCTGGAAGGAGCCGATGGCGACGCCGAACTGGGTGCGCCGGCGGACGTGGTCGACGGTGTGGGCGAGGAGGGCGCGGCCCAGCCCGAGGGACTGGGCGGCGGTGGCCAGCGCGGCGACATCGGCGGCGCGAGCGGCTGCGGCGAGAACGTGAGGCCCTTGGGCGAGGACGGTCCCGCCGTGGGGTCGGGCCAGGCGGCGGGCCGGGTCGAGGGACGGCTGGACGGGGCCGTGTCCGTCGGCCAGGCGCAGGATGTCGCCGTCGACGACGAAGACGGCGTCGGCAGCGTCGGCGTCGAGGGCGTAGGGGCCGGCCGGTTCAGGGGTGCGTGGGGTTCGAGGCCGTCTGCGGGTGGTGGGGGGTTGCCCGCGCAGTTCCCCGGTCCCCTCGGCGGCATCGCTCTTGCTCTGCGTGCAAAGAGAGACGACCGCCTTGCCTGCCGCGATCTGCGGGAGCCACGTTCCCGTCACGTCACCGTCGTCCAAGTGGTCGAGGAGGGCGGCCACGGCCACCGTCTCCACCACCGGGCCCGGTACCGCGTGGCGGCCCAGTTCGGTGAAGGCGACGGTGAGTTCGAGGGGGAGAGGGCCGAGGCCGTCGTGGCGTTCGGGTACGGCGAGGGCGAAGACGCCGGTCTCGGCCAGTCGGGCCCACAGGGCGCGGCCGGGCGCGGTGTCGCCGGCCGCCCAGGCCCGGGCGATCGCCGGAGTGCCGGCGGTGGTCAGCAGGTCGTCCAGCGTACGGCCGAACTCCCGCTGCTCGTCGTCGAGGAGGAACCGCATCACCGGCGTCCCTTCGGCAGGCCGAGCAGCCGCTCGGCGATGATGTCGCGCTGGATCTCGTTGGTCCCGGCGTAGATGGGACCGGCGAGGGAGAAGACGTGGCCCTCGGCCCAACTGCCGTGGGCGGGCGCCTCGTCGGCCTCTTCGGAGAGTTCGCCGTAGGGGCCGAGCAGGTCGAGGGCGGTCTCGTGGAGCGCGATGTCCAGCTCGGACCAGTAGATCTTGTTGAGGCTCGACTCCGCGCCGATCGATCCCCCCGTGGCGAGGCGGGAGGCGTTGGCATAGGTGAACAACTGGTAGGCGCGGGCGCCGATCACCGCGTCGGCCACCCGGTCGCGCAGCGCGGTGTCGGCGGGGTCGGCCCCCTCGCGCCACAGGGCGGTGAGGCGGTCGGCGGACGCGGTGAAGCGGCCGGGGCTGCGCAGGGTGAGCCCGCGCTCGTTGCCCGCCGTGCTCATCGCCACCCGCCAGCCCTGTCCGGGCTCGCCGATGACGTCCCGGTCGGGCACGAAGACGTCGTCGAGGAAGAGTTCGGCGAAGGCGGGCTTGCCGTCGAGCCGCCCGATGGGCCGTACGGTCACGCCCTTCGCGTCCAGCGGGAACATCACGTACGTCAGGCCCTGATGCGGCTTGGCGGTGCCCTGCTCGCTGCGGAACAGGCCGAAGGCACGGTCGGCGAACGCGGCCCGTGACGACCAGGTCTTCTGGCCGTTCAGCAGCCAGCCGCCGTCGGTCCGCACCGCGGTGGAGCGCAGCGAGGCGAGGTCCGAGCCGGCCTCCGGTTCGGACCAGGCCTGGGCCCAGATCACCTCGCCGCTCGCCATGGCCGGCAGGACGCGGGCGCGCTGCTCGGCCGTGCCGTGCTCGAACAAGGTGGGGGCGAGGAGGTTGATGCCGTTCTGGCTGACGCGTCCGGGCGCGCCGGCGGCGTAGTACTCCTCCTCGAAGATCAGCCACTGCAGGATCGAGGCTCCCCGGCCGCCGTACTCCTCGGGCCAGGAGACCACCGACCAGCGGTCGGCGGACAGCGTGCGCTCCCACTCCCGGTGCGCCGCGAAGCCCTCGGCCGTCTCCAGGGAGGGCAGCGGGGCGTCGGGGACATGGGCGGCGAGCCAGGCGCGCGCGTCGGCACGGAAGGCGTCCTCGGCGGCGGTGAAGTCCAGGTCCATCAGGCCCTCGCCTCCTTCTGGCCGGCCTCGCGCATGGCGCGGATGTCCATGCCGCCGAGGGAGTCCTTGCCGGTCTCGGCGTTGTGCGCGTGGGCGACGTGGTGCAGCCCGAAGACCGAGTCCAGCCCGGTGTGCAACCCCTGCAAGTCCTCCGCCTGGTTGACCGCGCGCTTGGTCAACGCCAGGCCCATGCGCGGCATCTCGGCGATACGCTCCGCCAACTCCGCAGTGCGGTCGGCCAGTTCCTCGCGCGGCACCATCCGGTTGACCATGCCGACCTCGTACGCCCGCTGCGCGCTCATCCGGTCGCCGGTGTAGAGGAACTCCTTGGCGATCCGCGGCGGCATCACCCACGGGTGGGCGAAGTACTCGACTCCGGGGATGCCCATGCGCACCACCGGGTCGGCGAAGAACGCGTCGTCGGAGGCGACGATCAGGTCGCAGACCCAGGCGAGCATCAGCCCGCCCGCGACGCACGCGCCCTGCACCGAGGCGATCACCGGCTTGGGCAACTCGCGCCAGCGGCGGCACATGCCGAGGTAGACCTCGGACTCGCGGGCGAAGCGGCTCTCGGCGCCCGCCTTGTCCGAGTGATCCCACCACAGCCCGGCCTTGCGGTCGAACGGAAGATGGGCGTCCCGTTCCGGGGTGCCGATGTCGTGTCCGGCGCAGAAGTGCTTCCCCGCGCCGGCGAGGACGACGACCTTGACCTCGTCGTCGTCGGTCGCGCGGTAGAAGGCGCGGTCCAGGGCGTACGTCATCGCCGAGTTCTGGGCGTTGCGGTAGTCGGGCCGGTTCATGGTGACGGTCGCGACCGGGCCCCGCTTCTCATAGAGCACCGGCGCCTGGGCTCCGTCGTGGGCAGCGGACATCGGACCCTCCTTCCCTAACAAGTGTTTGGTAGGTTAACGTACGGCCATGAGCAGCGTCGAGGAGCTCCGCGCCGAGATCCGCGCCTGGCTGCGGGTCAACCTGACAGGTGAGTTCGCGGACCTGCGCGGGAGCGGCGGACCGGGCCGGGAGCACGAGGCCTTCGCCGAACGCCTGGCCTGGGAGCGGCACATGGCCGCCGCCGGATGGACCTGCGTGGGCTGGCCGAAGGAGTACGGCGGCCGGGGAGCGAGCCTGGAACAGCAGGTCGCCTTCCACGAGGAGTACGCGCTCGCGGACGCCCCCGCCCGCGTGAACCACATCGGCGAACAGCTCCTCGGTCCCACCCTGATCGCCTTCGGCACACACGAGCAGCGTGAGCGGTTCCTCCCGCCGATCGTGGCCGTGGAGGAACTGTGGTGCCAGGGCTACAGCGAGCCGGACGCCGGATCCGACCTGGCGAACGTGCGCACCCGGGCCGAGCGGGACGGCGAGGACTGGGTCGTCACCGGCCAGAAGATCTGGACCTCACTGGCGCACGAGTCCGACTGGTGCTTCCTCGTCGCCCGCACCGAGCCGGGCTCCACCCGGCACCAGGGGCTGTCCTACCTGCTGGTGCCCTTGGACCAGCCCGGTGTGGAGGTCCGGCCGATCACCCAGCTGACCGGCACCTGCGAGTTCAACGAGGTGTTCTTCGACCGGGCCCGCACCTCCGCCGGGAACATCGTGGGCGCCCCGGGCGACGGCTGGAAGGTGGCCATGGCCACCCTCGGCTTCGAGCGCGGGGTCTCCACCCTCGGCCAGCAGGTCGGCTTCCGCCGCGAGCTGGAGGCCGTCGTCGAGCTGGCCAAGCGCAACGGCGCGGGCTCCGACCCGCTGATCCGCGACCGGCTCGCCCGGGTCTGGGTGGGCCTGGAGACCATACGGTTCAACGCCCTGCGGATGCTGGAAGGCGTGGCGGCGGGCGCGCCGGGTCCCGAGGCGTCCATCGGGAAGATCTTCTGGTCCACCTGGCACCGCGAGCTGGGCGAACTCGCCATGGACGTCTGCGGCGCCGACGGCATGCTCGCGGCCGGTGAGCCGTACGACCTCACCGACTGGCAGCGGCTGTTCCTCTTCTCCCGCGCCGACACCATCTACGCCGGGTCGAACGAGATCCAGCGCAACATCATCGCCGAGCGCGTCCTCGGCCTGCCGAAGGAGGCCCGAGCGTGATCACGCCGACCGCGCCACCGCCGTATGTGCCCGGCCCGCCCGAGGAGGCCCGCCCGTGACCACACCCACCGCGCACCCGCCGTATGTGCCGGGCCACGGCCTGCTCGCCGGCCGCACCGCCGTCGTCACCGCCGCCGCGGGCGCCGGCATCGGTGGGGCCACCGCGCGGCGGCTGCTGGAGGAGGGCGCCGACGTCGTCGTATCCGACGCGCACGCCCGCCGGCTGAAGGAGTCCGAGGCCGAGCTGGCGGCCGAGTTCGGTGCGGACCGGGTGGCGTCGCTGCCCTGCGACGTCACCGACGAGGCCCAGGTCGGCGCCCTGTTCGACCTCGCCGAGGAACGCCACGGCAGGCTCGACATCGTGGTGAACAACGCCGGGCTCGGCGGCACCGCGAACCTCGTCGACATGACCGACGAGCAGTGGGACAAGGTCCTCGACGTCACCCTCAACGGGACCTTCCGCTGCACCCGGGCCGCGCTGCGCCGGATGAGGGCGGCGGGCGGCGGGGGAGTCGTCGTCAACAACGCCTCGGTGATCGGCTGGAGGGCGCAGAAGGGACAGGCGCACTACGCCGCGGCCAAGGCCGGGGTGATGGCCCTGACCCGGTGTGCGGCGCTGGAGGCCGCCGGGTACGGCGTACGGGTCAACGCCGTGTCGCCGAGCCTGGCCATGCATCCGCACCTGGTGAAAGTCACCACGCCCGAACTGCTGGAGGAGTTGACCTCCCGTGAGGCCTTCGGCCGCTACGCGGAGCCGTGGGAGGTGGCCAACGTCATCGTCTTCCTGGCCAGCGGCTACTCCTCGTACCTGACCGGAGAGATCCTCTCGGTCAGCAGCCAGCATCCCTGAGGCGAGAATGACCCGGCGCCGAAGAACAGCAAGAAGACCACCGTGACCCCGTCGCCCGAGCGGCGCGAGGAACTGCTGGCGACCGCGGCCGACGTGTTCGCCGCGCAGGGCTACAACGCCACCACCGTCCGCAAGATCGCAGACGAGGCGGGGATGCTCGCGGGCAGCCTCTATTACCACTTCGACTCCAAGGAGTCGATGCTCGACGAGATCCTCTCCACCTTCCTGGACGAACTGTGGGGCCGGTACGACGCCGTGCTGGCCGCCGGGCTCGGTCCACGGGAGACCCTCGAGGCCCTCGTCACCGAGTCCTTCCGGGGGATCGACCGGCATCTCGCCGCCGTCGCCATCTACCAGAAGGAGTCCAAGCACCTCCAGAGCCAGCCGCGCTTCCACTACCTCGCCGACTCCCAGCAGAAGTTCGAGAAGGCGTGGCTCGGAACCCTGGAGCGCGGCGTGGCCGAGGGGGAGTTCCGCGCAGACCTGGACACCCGGCTGACCTACCGCTTCGTGCGCGACACCGTCTGGGTCGCCGCGTCCTGGTACCAGCCGGGCGGACGGCGCAGTCCCGAGGAGATCGCCCGCCAGTACCTGTCGATGGTGCTGGAGGGCATCGCCGTCCGCGAATGACACATGAACCGACAGACAAGGAGCAGCAGGCATGTCCGAGGCATACATCGTCGACGCGATACGCACCCCCGTCGGCAAGCGAGGCGGCGGACTCGCCGCCGTCCACCCCGCCGACCTCGGCGCCCACGTACTGAAGGCGCTGATGGCCCGCTCGGACGTGGACCCGGCCGCCGTCGAAGACGTCGTCTTCGGCTGCCTGGACACCGTCGGGCCGCAGTCCGGCGACATCGCCCGCACCTGCTGGCTCGCCGCCGGGCTGCCGGAGGAGGTGCCCGGCGTGACCGTCGACCGCCAGTGCGGTTCCTCCCAGCAGGCCCTGCACTTCGCCGCCCAGGGTGTGCTCTCCGGCACCCAGGACCTCGTGGTCGCGGGCGGCGTGCAGAACATGTCGCAGATCCCCATCGCCTTCGCCAGCCGTCAGGCCGCCCTTCCGCTCGGGCTGACCGAGGGCCCGTACGCCGGCTCCGAGGGCTGGCGCGCCCGCTACGGCGACAAGCCGGTCAACCAGTTCCACGGCGCCGAACTGATCGCCGAGCGGTGGGACATCTCCCGTACGGACATGGAGGAGTTCGCGCTGCGCTCGCACCAGCGGGCGATCCGCGCCATCGACGAGGGCCGCTTCGACCGGGAGACCGTCGCGTACGGCGACGTCACCCGCGACGAGGGCCCGCGCGCTGACACCAGCCTGGAGAAGATGGCCGGGCTGAAGCCGCTCGTCGAGGGCGGACGGCTGACCGCCGCCGTCTCCTCCCAGGTCTCCGACGGCGCCTCGGCGATGCTCATCGCGAGCGAGTGGGCCGTACGCGAGCACGGGCTGACCCCGCGCGCCCGCATCCACCACCTCTCCGTGCGCGGCGAGGACCCGATCCGCATGCTCTCCGCGCCCATCCCGGCCACGGCCTACGCCCTGAAGAAGGCCGGGATGACGCTCGACGACATCGACCTGGTCGAGATCAACGAGGCCTTCGCCTCCGTGGTGCTGGCGTGGCTGAAGGAGACGGGCGCCGACCCGGAGAAGGTCAACGTCAACGGCGGCGCCATCGCCCTCGGCCACCCGCTCGGCGCCACCGGCACCAAGCTGACGACCACCCTGCTGCACGAACTGGAGCGCACCGGTGGGCGGTTCGGCCTGCAGACGATGTGCGAGGGCGGCGGACAGGCCAACGTCACCATCATCGAGCGCCTCTGATAGGCTGGGACTCCGAGACCGACGTCGTCGTCGTGGGCTTCGGCGGAGCCGGCGCCTCCGCGGCCGTCCAGGCCGCGGCCGCCGGTGCCGACGTACTCGCCCTCGACCGCTTCACGGGCGGCGGCGCCACCGCCCTCAGCGGCGGCGTCGTGTACGCGGGCGGAGGCACCCCGCAGCAGAAGGCGGCCGGGGTCGAGGACACCCCCGAGACCATGTACGCCTACCTCAGGGCGGAGACCGCCGGGGTCGTCTCCGACGCCGTACTGCGCCGCTTCTGCGCGGACGGCGCCGCCAACCTGGCCTGGCTGACAGCATGGGCGCGGTCTTCGAGGGCACCCTGTGCCCCTTCAAGACCTCCTATCCGACCGGCGACTACCTCCTCTACCGCTCCGGCAACGAGCAGTTCCCGCCGTACAGCGACGTCGCGCGTCCTGAGGTCGGCCGCGGCGCGGAAGTCGTTGGAGAGCAGGTAGTCGCCGGTGGCGGTGGTCTCCGGGACGCCGAGGGCGCGCAGCAGGAGGTAGCTCAGCCAGCCGGTGCGGTCCTTGCCGGAGGTGCAGTGGAAGAGCAGCGGGGACCGCTTGTCCGCGAGGTTCCGCAGGGTCGCGGCGAACTGGGTGCGGTTCTCCGGGCTGGTGACGAAGATGCGGTAGATGGAGCGTATCAGCTCCTCCGCCCTCCCGTCGCCGAGCAACTCCTGCTGCATGACCGGGTCCTTGGAGCCGATCACCGCCAGGGTCGTGGCGTACAACCGAGGTCGTCCACGGGGCGGGAGGTCAAGGCCGCGCCGGCCGGGCGGCGGTCGGCACCGTCGCGCTGCACCTCCAGCGGCACGCGGAAGTCGACGACCGTACGCAGGTTCAGCGCGGCGAGCGTCGAGACGTCCGCCTCGGTCGACCTGCCGAGCGCGTCGGACCGGAACACCTGGCCGTAGCGCACCTGGCGGCCCTTGTCGGTGCGGTAACCGCCGAGGTCACGGACGTTGACCGCGCCCTGGAGCGCGATGCGGTGGACGGTGGCGGTGTCGTCGTACGAGGTCGAGACGGCGCGCTGTGCCGTGGTGTCGGCCGTCGTGTAGGCGGGCAGGGCGCCGAGGGCCACGACGCAGAGCACGACCCGGGCCGTACGGCGGATTCGGGCCGCAGGCACGGGATCAACTCCTGACAGAGGGAAAGGGATGCGCGATGCCTTCAGTTCGCTGCGGGCAGACCGTCGAGCGCGGCCCGTGCCTCGGTCATGACCCGGTCGATGAGTTCGGCGCACGACGGCAGGTCGTCGACGAGCCCCGCGACCTGGCCGGCGGCCATCACGCCGAGGTCGGTGCGGCCGTCCACCATCGAGGCCTTGAGCAGCATGGGGGTGTTGGCGGCCAGCAGGATCTGACTCCAGGTCAGTTCCTTGCCGTGCTTCATGGCGAGGCCGTCGCGGACCATCTGTGGCCAGCTCAGCCCGGAGTCCCGTCGGAAGGCCGCCGCGTGGCGCACCGCGCGCAGCAGTGAAGCGGTCCGGCCCGAGCGCTCCAGCGCGTCGACCAGGTCGGTGCGCAGCATCCGGTGCGGCAGGCCGTCGACCTTGGTGGTGACGGTGACGTCCTGGACAGAGGCCGCCAGGTAGGCGGCCTTGACCGCGTCCGGGACGGTGCTGTCGGAGGTGAGCAGGAAGCGGGTGCCCATGGCGATCCCGGCGGCGCCGTAGGCCAGCGCGGCGATCAGACCGCGGCCGTCGTGGAAGCCGCCGGCCGCGATCACCGGGATGTCGACGGCGTCCACGACCTGCGGCAGCAGGACTGTGGTGGCGACGCTGCCGGTGTGGCCGCCGCCCTCGCCGCCCTGCACCACCACCGCGTCGGCGCCCCATCCGGCGACCTTCTCGGCGTGTCGCTTGGCGCCGATGGAGGGGATCACGACCACCCCGGCGTCCTTGAGCCGGGCGATCAGCTCCCGGGAGGGCGCGAGCGCGAACGAGGCGACCTTCACCCCCGCGTCGATGATGATCCCCACCCGCTCGGCCGCGTCCCCGGCGTCCGCGCGCAGGTTGACGCCGAAGGGCGCGTCCGTGCGGGACTTGACCTCGTGTACGGCGGAACGCAGTTGGTCGACGGTCATGGTGGCCGAGGCGAGGATGCCGAGCGCCCCCGCGTTCGCGGTGGCCGACACCAGGCGGGGGCCGGCCACCCATCCCATGCCGGTCTGCACGACGGGGTGCCGTACGCCGACGAGCTTGGTCAGGGGGGTTTCGATCCTGACGTCCGTCATGCCGGGCGCACCTCGCGGTCGCGCAGCCTCTTGGGGTCGACGACCTCGCGGATCAACCGCAGTTCCTCGTCGGTGGGTTCGCGGGTGCAGGGCACCTCGCCGGGGATCGTGAGCACGAAACCGGTGGCCTCGGCGACCTGTTCGAGGGTGACGCCGGGGTGCAGCGAGCGCAGCCGCATCGTGCGGTCCGGCGTCTCGAAGTCGAAGACGCCGAGGTCGGTGATGACCTCCGCGATGCGGTGATAGCGGGTGGCGGAAGGGCCGGCCGCGGCGGCCCGGTCGTAGCCTACGCCGCACACCATGTCGACCTGCTCGACGAACACGCGCGGCGAGTGCCGGGGTACCCAGTAACTGGTGGGATTGTTGAGGGTGTTGATCGGTGCGCCGCGCACTCCCAGCAGTTGGCGGGTGGGCCGGGCCCAGTCGCCGACGCAGGAGATGTTCTGGTTGCCGTGGCGGTCGAGCTGGCTCGCGCCCATCATCACGTGCCGTCGCCCGCCGGCGACCAGCGCCAGGTGCTGGCGGTACGGCAGCCAGCCCTCCACCACCGCCGCCTTGGCGCCGAGCGCCGGGACGTCGCCGATGAGCAGCGCCTCGCCGTCGGTCAACAGCAGCTCGGGCGAGAAGGTGAGCTTCGCCAGCCGGGCCCCGATCATCGGGACCGTGCCCATCGGGCTGGCCAGCACCTCGCCCGCACCGCGCCAGGCCTCGGCGCAGGCGACCACGCAGTATTCGGCCCGGGTGGCCTTCGTCGTGATCACGCTTCCTCCTCGTGGAAGGCCGCCACCGCGGCCTGGTAGGCGTCCTCGTCGCCGGTCAGGAACCGGTCGGTGAAGGCCCGCCAGGCCTCCGGGGCGGGGGCGGCCTGGGCGTAGGCGCGCTGGAACGCCTCGTCGCGGTCGTAGTCGGGGGCGCAGGAGGTGAAGTGCGCGCCGTTCGGGGTCTCGACGACGCCGACCACGAACGCGCGCTTGACCAGCAGGCTCTGCGGGCCGGCCTCCTTGAGCAGGTCCGCGGTGTCCACGATCCGCTCGCAGGAGAGGTAGGCGTGGTCGGCGGCCTCGCAGAACAGGTCGTCGAAGTACGGGTCGGGGCCGAGGTACTGGCCGTTGCCCTGCGCGTCGGCGCGGTTGAGGTGGATCAGGGCGGCGTCCAGCCGCAGCGCCGGGGCCGCGACCAGTTCCTCGCCGTCCGCGTACGGCGAAGTGACCGTGCGCAGATGGGGGTTGACCAGCATCACGTCCGAGCCGAGACCCGCCCGGACCGGCAGGAACGGCAGTCGGTTCGCGGCGGCCGTCAGTCCCCACATGAACATCGCCTCGTCCAGCTCCACCATGTCGAACGCGCCCCGCTGCCGGGCCGCCGTGAAATGCGGTTCCAGCGGGATGGAGTCGAGGGTGGCGAAGGCCACGACCAGCTTGCGGATCTTCCCAGAGGCGGCGAGCAGGCCGACGTCGGGGCCGCCGCAGGAGACGACGGTCAGGTCCGTGATGTCCGAGCGCAGCAGTGCGCGCACCAGGGCCATCGGCTTGCGCCGGGAGCCCCAGCCGCCGATTCCGATCGTCATGCCGCTGCGCAGCCGGGACACGACCTCCTCGGGGGTCGTCCTCTTGTCGACGCTCACGAGTGCTGCGCCTCCTTGTCGGTGCCGAAGGCGTCGCGGACGCGGTCGGCGACACCACTGAGGTTGGCCTCGAAGGTGAAGCCCTGTTCGAAGCGGTAGCTGCGGCGGACGTCGACGGGGTCGATGCCGTTGATCGCGGCCTTGGCGAGCCGGATCAGGGTGCCGTCCTTGGCCGCGATCTCCCGGGCCAGCTCCAGCGCCGCCTCCAGCAGTCGCTCGCGCGGGACGACCCGCCAGACCGAGCCGTGCCGGCGCAGTTCCTGCGCGGTGATGGTGCGCGAGGTGTAGTACAGCGTCCGCATCAGGTGCTGGGGGACCAGCCGCGCGAGATGCGTGGCCGCGCCGAGCGCGCCCCGGTCCAGTTCGGGCAGCCCGAAGGTCGCGTCGTCGCTAGCGACGATGGCGTCGGCGTTGCCGACCAGGCCGATGCCGCCGCCCAGACAGAAGCCGTGCACGGCGGCGACCACGGGGACCACGCAGTCGTACACGGCGGCGAACGCCTCGTAGCAGCCGCGGTTGGCGCCGATGAGGGCGTCGTGTCCGGTGTCGCGCTGCACTTCCTTGATGTCGACGCCGGCGTTGAAGCCCCGGCCGGCGGCGGTGAGCACCACACAGCGCACCTTCGGGTCGGCCCCGGCGGCGCGCACCGCGGCGGCCAGGTCGTACCAGCCCTGTACGGGGAGGGCGTTGACCGGGGGGAAGTCCACGGTGACGACGGCGATGCCCTCTTCGGGGGCGGAGGTGGAGACACCCATGAGCAGATCAGCTACCTTTCCACCAAACATTTGTTAGGTGGAAGATAGCAGCGGTCCACGCGCTGCGGGAGGTGTGAATTGGCAGCGATCATCGATCTCGCCGGAACCGTCGCCGTCGTCACCGGCGGTACGCGGGGCGTCGGAGCCGGCATCGCCCGCGCCCTGCTCGCCGCCGGAGCGGACGTCGTGACCTGCGCGCGCAGGGAGCCGGACCAGCCGGTCGAGGCGGAGGGGCGGACGGCCCGGTTCGTCCCGCTCGACCTGCGCGACACGGACGCGGTCGGCGCCTTCTTCCAGCAGGTGCACCGTGTGCACGGGCGCCTGGACACCCTGGTCAACAACGCGGGCGGGACACCGTTCCGCCTGCTCGCGGACACCGTGGCGAAGAGCGCGGCCAGGGCCGTCGAACTGAACCTCGTCGCCCCCCTGACCGCCTCGCTCGCCGCGTACGAGGTGATGCGCGACCAGCCCGGCGGTGGCTCGATCATCATGATCGGCAGCGTCAGCGGCACCCGCCCGTCACCTGGGACCGCCCTCTACGGCGCAGCCAAGGCGGGCCTCGACCACCTGGCCCGCTCCATGGCCGTGGAATGGGCGCCGCGGGTGCGGGTCAACACGGTCGTGCCCGGCATGGTCCGCACCGAGCTGTCCCATCTGCACTACGGGGACGAGGCCGGCATCGCCGCCGTCGCCGGCACGGTCCCGCTCGGGCGGCTCGCCGACCCCGCCGACATAGGCGACGCCTGCGTCTTCCTCGCCTCCGAACGCGCCGCGTACATCACCGGCGCCAGCCTGCTGGTGCACGGGGGAGGGGAGCGGCCCGCGTTCCTCGACGCCGCGACGGTCAACCACGGCTCCTGACTTCACTCGCCTCAACGAAAGGACACTCACCGCCATGACCAACGGACTGTGCACCGGACGTGTCGCCGTCGTCACCGGGGCCGGTCGCGGACTCGGCCGCGCCCATGCCCTGGCCTTCACCGCCGAGGGCGCCAAGGTCGTCGTCAACGACCTCGGGGCCGGGCTCGACGGCTCGGGCGCCTCCGCGAGCCCCGCCCAACAGGTCGTCGACGAGATCCGCGCCCTCGGCGGCCAGGCCGTCGCCCACGGCGGAGACATCGCCACCTCCGAGGGCGCGGCCTCGCTCATCGCCACCGCCCTGGATGCCTTCGGCCGCCTGGACACCCTCGTCAACAACGCCGGATTCCTTCGCGACCGCATGCTCGTCAACCTCGACGAGGACGACTGGGACGCCGTGCTGCGCGTACACCTCAAGGGCCACTTCCTGCCGCTGAAGCACGCCGCCGCGCACTGGCGTGCCGAGGCGAAGACGGGCCGTACGCCCGAAGCGCGCGTGATCAACACCAGCTCCGGCGCGGGCCTGCTGGGCAGCGTCGGTCAGGGCAACTACTCCGCCGCCAAGGCGGGGATCGTCGGCCTGACCCTCGTCGCCGCCGCCGAGATGGCCCGCTACGGCGTCCAGGTCAACGCCATCGCCCCCGCCGCCCGCACCCGCATGACCGAGCAGACCTTCGCCGCCGCCATGGCCGCCCCCGAGGACGGCGGCTTCGACGCCATGGCCCCGGAGAACGTCTCCCCCCTCGTCGTCTGGCTGGGCTCCACCGCCTCCGCCGGGGTGACCGGCCGCGTCTTCGAGGCCGAGGCCGGCCGCATCACCGTGATGGAGGGCTGGCGCCCCGGACCGACGGCGGACAAGGGGGCTCGCTGGACGCCGGCGGAGGCCGGAGAGACGGCCCTGAAGCTGCTGGCCGCCGCGGAGGCGCCGCAGCCGGTGTACGGGGCGCGGTGAGCGTGGGGTCTTGAGCGCGGGGCGTCCGGGGGCCGAGGGTGGCCGTGGCGTGATGGGGGGCCGGGCAGCGGCCGGATTCCGGCTGTGTCGAACGGTGATCGCACCGGACGCTCATCCCGGTACCCACACGCTTGCCGGGTACCTCTTCCGGCTCCGATCCGGTCCCGGGTGGCCGTCGCCGCCCGAACCCACGGAATGCGCCCGGCAGCGCCCCGCTTCGAGCGCTCCCCGCAATGCCGGCACCTGACCGTGGCCGGAAGCCCGCTGCCACACACCCGCCGCACGTTTCCCGGTCAGCGGGAATTCCGGCTCCCCCCTCCGAGAGCAGCCCGCTTAGCCTCCCGGGACAGCCCAACGCCCCGCAGAGGACCCCATGCTCACGGACTCCCAGAGGCAGCGCGCGGCGGAGATCCTGCGCTCGGCCGAGCACAGCCGGAAGCCGGTCGCCCCGCTGACCGAGACCTACCCCGAGATCGACACCGAGGACGCGTACGAGATCCAGCACGTCAACATCCGGCGCCGCGTCACCGCCGGGGCCGAGGTACGCGGCCACAAGGTCGGCCTGTCCTCCCCCGTCATGCAGCGCATGATGGGGGTGGACGAACCCGACTACGGCCACCTGCTCGACGACATGGAGCTGCGCGCCGACACGCCCGTGCCGGTCAGCCGCTACTGCTGCCCCCGCGTCGAGGTCGAGGAGGCCTCCGGCACCGCCGAGAACACCCTCTGCCTGCGCATGGACGACCGCTCGTACCGCATCGCCATCCAGCAGGGTGCGAGCGACCGCCTCCTGGCGGCACCCCGACGGGTCTCGCCGCTCCCACTCAGTGGGAGGACGTTGTTCCGTTCCCGGGACGGGGGACCGTACGGTCCTCCCGCCGCCGCACGACGCACCGCGAGGAGAGGACTTCGATGACGGATCTTCAGGGCAAGACGGTGGTCATCACCGGTGGAGCGCGGGGGCTCGGTGCGGAAGCCGGCCGGCTGGCCGTCGCGGCCGGCGCCCAGGTGGTGCTCACCGAAACGCCCGCCCCGCGAGCCGAAAACTATCCGGCCACCTCGCAGGACGCCTCGGCGACCACCCCCGCCGCCATTTCCAACGAATCCCTCGCCGACGTTCTCGCCTTCGGGGACGACGAATCCGACGACGGCGCCCCCGCAGCCAGCCCGGCCGACGTCTCCCTCGCACTCGCTAGCTCCTGCACCACCCCTGCATCCGCCGTCCACGTCACCGTCCCCGCACCTGCCGAGCCGGCAGCCGGCAGCCGACAGCGGCGAGGCCACAACCAGCGGCGGGGAATGCCTCGCCGATGTCCTGGCCCTTGAGGCGGACGAGACCGACGACGATCCCGCAACTGCCGAAGTCGAAGCCGAGGCCGCCCACCGTCCACACAAGACGCCCGACGCCCTGCCCACCCCAATCCCTGCGCCCGCCGTGCCTGCCCCGAACACCGCAGAGCCGGATCAGACACCGTTCGGTCCGTCCGTCCTGCTCCTGGGCCCCATCACCGTCGCGGGCGCCTCCGGCCGGGTGGACTCCAACCGCAAGAGCGTCGCCAGCGAACTCCTCGCCTTCCTGGCTCTCAACCCGGGCAGCGACCACCGTGCCGTCGACGCCGCCCTGTGGCCTGCCTCGCGGGTCAACAAGGAGATGCGCAACGCCGTCATCAGCCGAACCCGCTCCTGGCTCGGCACCGACGCCGACGGCAACCAGCACCTGCTCCGTGTCCAGAACACCCCCGACAAGCGATACCGCCTCGGCCCGCACGTCACCTGCGACTGGCTCACTTTCCAGCACCACGCACGCCAAGGCATCAACGACCACAGCGAAGACGGCGACCTCGCCTTGCGCCGCGCTCTCGCACTGGTCCGCGGCCGCCCCTTCACCGGCATGGACCCTCAGCGCTACGCCTGGGCCGAGCCGACCATCCAGGAAATGGTGTCCGCGATCACGGACGTCGCCAGCGAACTGTCCACCCGCCGACGCGAAGCCAACGACATCCCCGGCGCCCTGTGGGCGGCCCGCCAAGGCCTGCTCGCCGTAGAGGAGAGCGAAACCCTCCACCGTGCGCTCTTCCTCGCCCACCATGCCGCCGGCGACATCGATGCGCTCCGCGAAGCCGCCGCACGCCTGCGCAGGATCAACGACTCCATCGGCGGCGGCGTCGAGATGGACGCCGACACTGCAGAACTCCTGCGCAACCTCCTACCCCGGCCGATCCACGCCCGCTGACTCGACGAGGACTCCTGTGGCGGTCGCCGGGGGTCTGTCCAGCCAACGGTGTAACTCGGGTGATGTGATTTAGCGGCGGCCGACGGAGAGTCGGCCGTCGAAGGCGATGTCGAAAGCCTGCAGGGCGGGCTTCCAACGCATGGTCCAGCGTTTGCGTCCCTGACCGGTGGGGTCGAGGCTCATGACGGCCATGTAGACGCATTTGAGGGCTGCGGCCTCATTTGGGAAGTGTCCGCGGGCCCGGACGGCTTTTCGTATGCGAGCGTTGACCGACTCGATGGCGTTGGTGGTGCAGACGACGCGGCGGATCTCGGTGTCGAACTGGAGGAAGGGCACGAACTCTGCCCAGGCGTTCTCCCAAAGTCGCACGATCGCCGGATACTTGGCGCCCCACTCCTCCTGGAACTCCAGGAACCGGTCCTCCGCCGCGCTCGCAGTGGGGGCCGTGTAGACAGGCTTGAGCGCGCGGGAGATCTTGTCCCAGTCCTGGCGGCCTGCGTAGCGGAACGACGCCCGGATCAGGTGGACGACACAGGTCTGAGTCACCGCCTGGGGCCAGACCGCCGAGATGGAATCGGGCAGGCCCTTGAGCCCGAGTCGCAGACGACCATGCACACGTCCTCGACGCCGCGGTTCTTGATCTCGGTCAGGACCTGGAGCCAGTACTTGGCGCCTTCGCCGCCGTCGCCGGCCCACAGGCCGAGAATGTCGCGCGTGCCGTCCACCGTGACCGCGAGTGCGACGTAGATGGGCCGGTTCGCCACCTGCCCGTCTCGCACCTTGACGTGCACGCAGTCGATGAAGATCACCGGATAGACCAGCGGCCGGTTCTGCCACTCGGCCATCCCGTCCATGACCTTGTCGGTGATGGTCGAGATAGTCTGCTTGGACACGCTCGCGCCATAGACCTCGGCCAGGTGGGCGGAGATGTCACCGTGCGTCAGACCACGCGCGGACAGCGACAGGACCATCTCGTCGACACCGGTCAGCCGCCGCTGCCGCTTCTTGACGATCTGCGGCTCAAAGCTGCCGTCGCGGTCACGCGGCACCGTGATCTCCACCGGACCCACGTCGGTCAGAACAGTCTTGGACCGGGCCCCGTTGCGGCTGTTGCCGCTGCCGGCACCGGCCGGGTCGTGCTTCTCGTAGCCGAGGTGGTCGGTGATCTCGCCCTCGAGGGCGGACTCCAGCACCCGCTTGGTCAGCTGCTGCAGCAGCCCGCCCTCGCCGGTCAGCTGCAAGCCGCTCGCGCGGGCCCGGTCGACCAACTGCCCGATCAACTGCTCGTCCAGCAGGTCCGCCGGCAACTCGGCCGGCCGGACCTCTTCAACCGCCTCGGCAGAGACAGTCACGTCGCTCATCAGGTGCTACTTCCATGATCGGGAGTTACACCGAAGACCGTACAGACCCCCCCTTCGGCGGCCCTGATGATCGGCGACTCGCTGTCCGACCTCGCCGCCGCGAACGACGCAGGCGTGCCCTTTCTCGGCTACGCGCGTAACGAGCGGAAGGGGAAGCTTCTGCGGGATGCCGGTGCCGGGCACGTCGTCGCGTCGCTGGAACCGTTGCTGCGGGTGCTGCGGGGCTGGTGACGGCGGGCCGTGCGGCCGCCGGGATCCCGGCCTCCGGGGCGTCGGCCCCCGGGATCCCGGCCTCCGGCCGGCCCCGCCGCCTGCGGGCCCAGGCCCGCAGCGACGCCAAGGCCCCCAGTGCCCCAGCAATGCGTCGAGGAATGGTCCCCCGACCCCTGCCAGACATGATGCTAGTGCGGTGTGTTTGTCTTGTTGGTTGGTTTTGTGGCAGGGCCTCCGACGCTGAGGACACGCACCCGGGTTCAGGAGACGCTCATGTCCCCGTTCCTCACCGCCGCACGCGGCGACCAGCGCTTCGCTCTGGTCATCCGGCCCCTCCGGGAACTTCCGCCTGCTCGCCTGGCTCCCCGTCAGCACTCCGCACCACGCGCTGTGTTGTGACAGCGCCCGTCCGGTCGGCCTGACCACCGCTTTGACCCTGTGGGTCGACGAGGATGCCGCTGCCTGCGGCCGGCAGTCTAACCGTGCTGCTCACGGTCTCATCACGCTCTACCGGCCGCCCCGCTGCCGTATATCGGTGACGTTGTGCTCACTGGAACCCCTGACGCCGACGGGACCCCCGCGGACTCAGCCGCGCCCAGGCCCTGGCGCTGGTCGGCCTCTACCTGGACACGGCCACGGTGGGCCTCATGCCGCGCCCCCGCTCCTGACGCAGGTCATGCGCCAGCTCCTGGCCCATCCGGGGGCCAGCGCCCCCGATCAATTCAGCAGAGAGGGAAAGGACCATGGAGAGCGGAGCTGTTCAGGCTTTCACCGTCATCGGTCTGCGCTCGGACGTCGGCATGCGCGACCTGTTCATCGCCGGAGTGATCCCCGGGTCGGTCGCTGGAGGAATTCGCCATTCTGGAAACAAGCGAGGAGGAATTCACTCGCTGGGCTATGGATTTCGATGCTTCGGACGCGGACGCGGACGCTGCCGCAGTACGCGCCTACGTGCAGTGCCGCACCGACGAAGAGGTGGGAGAGGGCACCGCCGGGGCGCTGCTGCAGGCCGTCCTCGCGGACGTGTCCATCAGGTCTGGGCGGGGCGGCGATGTCTCGGCCGGGGCGGTGTGGATCTGGGTTCTGGCCGGTGCGGATGCGTACGTGCGGATCTCGGCACGGGTGACACGGAGAACGGGATCGACTATGCCGCGGCGGAGCATCAGGGCTGGTACGTGGTCTACGACTCCGACGCTGCCGACGCTCCCGATTCGGTCGTCCTGCACGACGGGTCCGGCTGCCGCGATTTCCGGGCCGAGACCACCGCCGTTGTGGAGAGGGTCCGCCGTTTCCTCACTGCCGCCCGCCGTGCCCGCTGACTTCCAGGCGGGTACGGCCCGCCCGATCCTTTCGAGGGGACCGGATCCATGTATCTGGTGACAACAGGCACCCGGCTCGGCGTCGTCGTCGCTCCTGAGTGCGCCGACGACCTCGACGATGAAACGCGCGCCGTCATCGAGGACGCGGCCTTCATCTGGCTGCCCGACATCGAGGCCTTCATCCAACCCGGTCAGGACCGGCAGGCGGCCGCCCGAATCGCGCTGCGGCTCGTCCGGCTCGGGCACGACGTCTTGGCGGTCTGACCAGGCCAGCACCAACCCAGTCCGGTGGCGGGGGAGTGGCACCCCGGCCGCCGGGACCGGCCGAAGGCACGACGGAAAGGCACAGCATGTCCAACTCGCTGATCCCTGGCGCGTCCGACTATGACGGCATTAGCGAGGGCGCCATGCGCTGGAGGCCGGAGGAGCAGCACGAGCGCGCCGACGCGCTGGCGGAGCTGTTCGGCGGCCAGGTCGGCGTCATCCACGCCTACACCCGCGCCCAGGCGATTGCCGACGGGGCCCTGGTGGAGGTCCCGGCCGAACTGGCCCGCGAGGGAAGAGCACGTGGGTCACGGCGGTGGGCCGGGTACCGGCTCGGGTGGTTCGGGCGCGGTGGCAGCGGAGGTGGCCGTGGTGGCCGCGGTGGGCTCGGAGGTGGCAGGGAGCGCGGACGGGATCCGGGCGAGCTCGCGCAGCACAAGAGTACGGTCCGGTGCCGGGAGTTCCTTGGCGACCTGCAGGAGTTCCCTGCGAAACGCGAGGTGCTGGCGTGTCTCGGCGTAGCGGGCCAGAGCGTTGACGACAGCCAGGCCCAGTTGGACCAGGCCGAACAGGGCGAAGGCGCGCAGGCCAGCGATTTTGGCGAGGCTGGCAGCGGAGGCTGCCAGGGCCGTGAGGGTCTTCATGCGGATCTCCCGAGGCGTGAGGATGGGGCGGATTGGCGGACACCGGCCGCGGTGTCGTCCGCGGGGGCTGCCGCGCGGTCGGCCCGCCGCACTCACCAGGTGGGGCACCCGTGGGAGATGCAGCAGGATCAGCGTGGCACGGCACTCGCGGGGTGTTCCCTGCGCTCCTTCCGGGCTGCGGGCCGTCGTGGCTGACCTGGTGCTGTCACCGTCTGCAGCCCGAATCCGGGCCACGGACAGCAGCGGGCCAGCGAGAATCCCCAAAAACGCGCCGAGCCTTGGACGGTTCGGTCCGAGACCCGGCGCTAGCAGGACTGGATCGCAGGGGCTTCCTGCGATCCCGATCAGCGGATGGCGGTGACGAGCACGCCGAGCACTGCGATGCCGAGGGTCAGGGTTCCGGCGCAGGTGACGGCGCCACGGCCGACGGCGTCGGGGACGGGCGAGCCGGCCCACCGGGCGACTCCGTATCCGATGACGCCGGCCAGCCCGGAGACGGCCGTCAGGCTGAGCAGGGCAAGGAACAGGATCAGCAGGTTCTGCATGCTCACGCCGCACCCCGCTTCTGCGGGCGGGAGACGGCCTTCGTGTGCAGCTGCTCCGGGATCCAGATCCGGTGCTCGCGGGCGGCCTGGTACAGAGCGGTCCGGAACCGCGATCTGCGCTGGCGGACGTTCGCGTGGGTGAGGTTCAGCCGCTCGGCGATCTCGGCGTCCGGGAAACCCATGACCGTCAGCCGCACGACCGCCTGCGTCGCCGGCGCCTGCTCGTCGAGGATGTCCTCGAAGTCGGTGCTGAGCGCCTCCGACTCGATCTCGTAGCTGGTGGCCTGGAGCAGGCCGCCGATCCCGGCAACGTTCGCGGCGTCTTCCGTGAAGTCGTACACGGCGTGCAGCCGCGCCCACTTCACCCGCTGCGTGGCCCACCTCACGTACGCCCGACGGAACACCCACACACACTGGCCGATGAAGTACGTCATCACACAGCAGGCACCGCGCGGTCCCTTGTGGTCCGCCTTCCAGCCCTTCCCGCTCTGCAGGTCGCGGTGGAACTTCCGCGTCGCCTCCGTGAGCACGTCGACCATGATGGTGTCCCGCTCGGTGCTGTTGCTGCGCAGCAGGCGCATGTCGTCCTCGTGGACGAAGAACTTCCAGCCCTGGCGCCTGCACTTCTCCAGGGCGAGCCGGGGAAGCGTGCCCGTGCGGAGCATGCCGAGCAGGATCGGCTGGGCCTCCCGGCACAGCTCGAGCTCGAACACCTCGTAGGCCGGCCCCTCGAACCTGCTGTGGGCCAGTTCCTCGATCCGCGCGGCGTCCCGCTCGATCCGCGCCGCGTGTTCCCCGCCCAGCACCGCGTCAACGGTGTCGACGATCTCAGCTCCCATGTTCATGGCGTAAACCCCCTCGTCCTGGTCTGCCCTTGGCCCTCGACGACTTGTTCCTGTTGCGCGCGAGGAGCTGCGAAGCAGATCGCTTGTTGTACGGCACTTGTGTGCAGGAGGAGTTGGTGAACGTGACACGCCAGCTGAAATATCTTTCGTGAGGCCCAAAAATCTTCGGTCCGCGACTGCGCTTCGGGCCGCAGACGAAATCGCGGCCCGAAAATGACCGGGCAGATGCAGTCCGACAGAACTGCCGTCGACGGCTAGCGCTGTGTGCGGCCCATGGCCCACACCAGGGCCTCCCGCACGGCCGGCCACGGCGGCTCCGGCACCACCGCCTGTCCCGCAAGGGGAGGCCTGCCGGCCTCGGCGTACCAGGCGATCACCGTCCAGCGCAGGTCCCGCCCAGGCCGTGCGTGCCGGCCGAGCGCCACGGCGATGTGAACCGTCTGCTCGGCGAGCGCGGACACCGAGCCACGCGTGCGCCCCAGCCACCGCCGTTCGTGACGGGGCAGCAGCCCCGCCGCGCGCCACCGCTCCAGTTGCGCCGCCGACACAGCCACGCCGAGCGCCGCAAGGCGCTCGATCAGCTCCTGATCCGCCCCATTCGGCTCTCCTCTGGCCACCCGCAGCACTTTAGAACCCCGCAAGGTGCCTGCAAGCGACGTATCGCCAACCCGCTGAACTGGGCAAACCACGGGGCCTGACCGGGCCCGCACACCAGCGCACCGCGAAGGAGCCGCCTGCCTTGTCCGCCCGCCGACGCCCCAGCAAGACCCCCAGCCGGCATGCCCGTACCACCGAGGCCGCCGCCGTGCTCCTGCTCGCCCCGACCGCGGCCGGGCGTACCGCGGTACCCCGACCGCCCGTAAACCGAAAAGCGACCAAGTTCCTGGCTGGCTCGCCGTGCTCCTGCCCCCCTCCCCCCGGGGCCAGCGGCCCTAGGCCAGCACCCAACCTCTCGGATCCGGTCAGGGGGGCCGGTCCTCGCCCGTGCGGAGTCCCTGGCAGGGGGCTTTTCCGAGCGGGCCGAAGTGCGCCTCGATCGGGTTGGCCCAGGAGGCGTAGGTCGGAGTGAAACACAGCTCGACCTTGTTCTTCTTCGCCCAGCGCTGGATGTCCGCCCTTCAGTCCCGCGGTCTTCATCGGGGCGACAGATGGGCTGAATGCCCTCTTCCGTGAGAGTTGTCATGTACCGTTAGCGAGCTGCGCCACTGCACCACCCGGGATCGTCATTGCTCGGTGACTTGAGGGGGAGTTGTGCTGACCGGCACTCACGACACGTCCAGATCCGTCCGCGGCCTGGTGCTGCGCTCGCTGATCGCAGTGTCGTTCACTACGTCTGTCGCGCTGGTGGGCGGGGTTGCAGCCGCAGATCCTGCGCCGCCGTCGGCGACGAAGGCAGAGCCCGTCGTGAAGCTTCAGGCCGGCGGGACCACGGGGGATTCCGTGAAGGACGTCGTGTACTGCGACTTGTTCGCCAACAAGCCGAACTACAGCGGAGGGAAGATCACCGGGACGGGCGGGATCAGTTCCTGCAGTCCGCACACACCGTTCTCGTGCAGCAGCGAAGCGGATCTGCAGATCTACCTCACCGGGCCCGGACGCTGGGAGACGCTGGCGGCCAGCCCGCGGCAGCACAGCTGTCCGCCTCCGGCGCGCTCGACGAAGGCGTCGTCCAGCTGTGATCCGTCCTCGACGACGTACTCGTATCGCACCGAGACGTTGGGGACGATCTACTACGGCGAAACGAGCAGCGGCACCGCATACAGCAACGTGCTCAACGTGAAGTGTCTGTAGCAACAGCCGTCGTGGGGGGGGGGGGGGGCCGCCCCCCCCCCCCCCCCCCCCGCGCCGGCCCGCGGCCCCCCCCCCCCCCCCCCCCCGGGGGGGGGGGGCCGGGGGGGGGGGCCCCCCCCCGCGGCACCAAA
>NZ_JBITGJ010000087.1:0-33165 GCF_044456925.1 Streptomyces sp. NPDC050743 | reverse complement strand
TGGAACCCGGACGGTGTCGAGGGCGTAAGACCACCCGAGCCGCCGGCTCCGGTGGCGGCCTGAGCCGTAAATCCCCGCTCAGCCCTGGAGGGTGACCAATCCCCTCCCTTTCAGGGAGGGGAGCCTTCAAGCTTGCCCGTACGTGCATCCCGGCGCACCCGGACCACCCGTCTGGCGCTGGCTGCCGCGATCACGGTCGTGCTGACCGCCTCCGCGGTGCCCGCGGCCACCGCGGCCGACACCGTGGACCAAGGGGCGCCCACCTACTACGACAGCGGTCTCGCCCCCACGCCCTACATGGGATGGAACACGTACTACGGACTCGGTGCGCCCACCGAGAAGGAGGTGCGTGCGGTCGCCGACAAGCTGGTGAGCAGCGGACTGCGCGACAGCGGCTACGACATCGTCTGGCTCGACGGCGGCTGGCAGGCCGACAACCCCCGCGATGCGCAGGGGCGGTTGGTGGCCAACCCCGACCGGTTCCTGTCCGGCATCCCGGCTCTCGTGTCCTATCTGCACAAGCGCGGGCTGCGAGCCGGTATCTACACCGACGCCGGTACCTACGACGGAGGCAAGAGCTGCGGACTCGGCAGCCGCGGCCACTACGCCGAGGACGCGCGGCAGTTCGCCGGCTGGAAGATCGACGCGATCAAGGTCGACTTCCTGTGCGGCATCGGTGCGAAACTCGATCCAGGGCCGGCGTTCAAGGAGTTCAGCGACGCGGTCGCCGAGTCCGGCCGCAAGATGCTGCTGAACCTGTGCAACCCGCTCACCGACGACTGGGGCCTGCCGCACACGTCCGAGCAGGACGCGCACAACACCTACGCCTACGCGCCGACGATCGCGGACTCCTGGCGCACCGGCACGGACATCGCCTGGGGCACCCCCAGCCCGGGGGAGTGGCCCAACATCCTGCGCAACATGGACGCCAACGCCTGGCACCCCGAGGCGCAGGGACCGGGCCACTACAACGACCCCGACTACCTCATCCCGATGCGCCGCATGACCGACGGCTCCCTGGAACTGACGCAGGAGGAGTCCACCACCCAGTTCGTGATGTGGGCCGAGATGGCCTCCCCGCTCGTCCTGGGTTCCGACCCGCGCACCCTGTCTCCGTCGATGATCGCCACGCTGCGCAACCCGGAGATCATCGCCGTCGACCAGGACCCGCTCGGGATCCAGGGGGTCCGCGTTGCCGCGGACGCCGGCGGTGATGTCTACAGCAAGGTGCTCGTGGGCCACGGCCGGCGCGCGGTCGTCCTGCTCAACCGCTCGGACCAGCCGGCCGAGCGCACCGTGAACTTCGCCGACGTCGCCCTCGGCGGGCCCGTCCAGGTGCGGGACCTGCGGGCACGCGCCGACCGCGGCACGCACACCGGTTCGTACACCGTCGAGGTCCCCGCCCACGGCACCGCCTTCCTCGGGCTGACCGGGCAGGACGCGCCGCCCGGCACGAGCCTGGGGGAGAAGGCATCGGCGAGCCCGGCCGTGGTGCGTGACGGCGACACGCTCACCACCTTCTTCCGCGGGCCGGGCGGGACTCTCGTCCAGCACACGGAGAGCGGCACGGATCCGGCGCGCAGCAGGGACCTCGCCGGACCCGTGGGGGGACGGATCCTCGGCCAGCCCGCGGCCTACGCCTCCGCCGGCGGCCGTATCGACGTCTTCGTCCGCGGAATCGACGACCACGCCTACCGGAGGGTCTTCTCGGGCGGGCGCTGGAGTGCCTGGCAGGACCTCGGCGGGAGGTTGACCGACGCGCCGACCGTGGCCTTCACCGACCCCGGGCACTGGACGCTCGTCGCCCGCGACGCCGACGGGCGCGTCGTGCAGCGCGGGCCGTCGTCCACCTGGTCGTCGCTCGGCACGCCCGGCGACCGGCCGGTGTACGGCAGGCCGTCCGCGGTCGTCGACGCCGCCGGGCGTGTCCATGTCGCCGTGCGCACCGCCGCGGACGACGTGTGGACCATCGCGCGGGACGTCTCGGGGCAGTGGTCGGGCTGGACTTCGCTCGGCGGCACGGTGAGCGGCAGCGCGACGCTCGTCGCCGTGGGGGACGCCGTGGTGTTGTACGCGCGGGCCGCCGACTACACCCTGTGGCAGCAGCGGTACGACGGCGGCGCGTGGCAGGGCTGGACCAAGCGGCAGGAGTTCCCCAGCGCGGCGTTCGACGGCGCGCTGGGAGCGGTCGCCGGCCCGGACGGCTCGGTCGACGCGGTGTACCGCGGCGTCGACGGCTACGTTCACAGAACCCAGTTCAAATAAATTAGTAATTAATATTGACGTGGCGAGATCGCCACGCGACTCTGGATCCGCCGCGAGCGGGGCCCCGGCCGTCAGGATGGCCGGCCCCGCCGCCCGGAGCCGCAGGGAGCCCTCCATGACGAACCACCTGCCCGATCGCCGCAGCTTCCTCGCCGGACTCGGAGCCGTCGGGGCGACGGCACTGCTCAGCAGCTGTGTCACCTCGACCTCCTCCGCGAAGTCCTCCTCCAAGGGCCCGGTGACCCTCCAGTCCAGCCTGTCCGCACCGCAGGCCAAGGCCGCGATGGAGGACCTCGTCGCCGCCTACGGCAAGAGCGGAAAGGGACACGCCACCCTCAACACGGTGGCCACGGAGACCTTCCGCACCCAGCTGCCGACCTACCTGACCTCCGCCAACCCGCCGGACGTGTACACCTGGTACCCCGGCTCCGTGTCGAACGCCTACGCCAAGAAGGACCTGCTCCTCGACCTCGACGAGGTCTGGAACTCGTCGCCCGACCTCAAGCGGTACTCCAAGGCGCTGAACAGCCTGTGCACCGCGAGCTCCGGCAAGAAGATCTTCGTGCCCGCCAACTACTACTGGTGGGGCATGTTCTACCGGAAGTCGAAGTTCGCCGAGTGGGGCGTGAGCGAGCCCACCGACTGGGACGGCTTCCTCGACCTGTGCGACAAGCTGAAGGCCAAGGGGGTGGCACCGATCGGGCTCGGCGCGGGCGGGGGCACCCCGTGGGTGGCCTCGGCCTGGTTCGACTACCTCGACATCCGCATCAACGGCGCCGCCTACCACCGCGAACTCCTCGCCGGCAAGCACCGCTTCGACGACCCCGAGGTGCGCAAGGTCTTCGACCGCTGGCGGGAGGTGCTGCCGTACTTCGACCCGAACGGCACCGCCCTGGCCTTCCAGGACGCCACGACCGCCCTGCTCAACGGCCGCACCGGCATGATGCTCATCGGTACCTTCTTCGCCGACGCCGCCCCCAAGAGCGCCCTCGAGGACATCGACTTCTTCCGCTTCCCCGTCATCGATCCCAAGGTCCCCCTCGCCGAAGAGGCCCCGACCGACGGCTACTTCGCCAGCGCCCGCACCGGACACCGCGACCAGGTCTTCGACCTGATGCGCTACCTCGCCACCGCCGAGGCCCAGGAGATCTACATCAAGGGCTCGTCCGGGACCGTCCTGCCCTGCAACCCCGACGCGAAGGACGCCGGCACGGCACTGGTGAAGAAGGGCCGGAGGCACATCGAGCAGGCGGCCGAGATCACCCAGTTCTTCAACCGCGACTCCAGCGACGCCCTCCAGCCCACCGCCGACACCGCGCTGACGAAGTTCATCGCCAAGCCGAAGGACGTCGGCAGCATCCTCACCGACTGGCAGCGCGACGCCGAGAAGATCTGGAACGCCTGATGGCCGTCCTGACCGCACCGCACCGCAAGTCCCCGGTCCCCGCGCCGCCGCGAGGCGGCCGGGGCCGGGGCCCCCGGCGCACACCTCCCCTGGTCCTCGCCTTCGTCCTCGTCCCCCTGCTCGCCGAAGCCCTGTGGGTCTTCTGGCCCGCGCTTCAGGGCTTCTACCTCGCCCTGACCAGCTGGGACGGGGTCTCGGCGCCGAAGTTCGTGGGGCTGGGCAACTTCCGCGAGATGGCGGGCGACGACGTCTTCCGCAGCGCGGTCGGCCACACCGTCCTGTGGCTGCTGCTCTTCGGCGGCCTGTCCGCCCTGCTGGGTCTGGCCGCCGCGCTCCTGCTCCAGCAGGAGCGCCGGGGCGTCGGCTTCTACCGCGCGGCCCTGTTCCTGCCCGTCGTCTTCTCCCTCGTCGCCACGGCCCTGGTCTGGCAGGCCATCTACCAGCCCGACGGCGTGCTCAACCGGCTCCTGGAGTCGGTCGGTCTGGACAGCCTGCGCCATGCCTGGCTGGCCGACCAGGACACCGCCCTGTACGCGGTGATCGTCCCCGCGCTGTGGCGGCAGATCGGCTACGTGATGGTCCTCTACCTCGCGGGCCTGAAAGGCATCGACCCCGCGCTGTACGAGGCGGCAAAGGTCGACGGCGCCGGCGCCTGGCAGCACTTCCGCCATGTGACGCTGCCCCAGCTGCGCGGCGTCAACGCCGTCGTGCTGTCCGTCATCATCATCGACTCGCTGCGCTCCTTCGACGTGGTCTGGTCGCTCACCCGCGGCGGCCCCTACCACTCCTCCGAACTACTGAGCACCTACATGTACTCCACCGCCTTCCAGTCCCTGCGCCTGGGATACGGCTCCGCCCTGGCCGTCGTCATCTTCCTGCTGGCCTTCGGAGTCATCGCCTCCTACCTGGTCCGGGCCTTCCGGGAGGCCGACTGATGTCCGCCGCACACCCGCACACGTCCGCCACCCGGCCCCGTCCCTCCGCCCGCGCACTGCGGCGCCGGCGGGCCGCCACCGCCGGCTTCCACCTCGGCGCCGGAGCCCTGGCCGTCCTGTGGCTGCTGCCCATCCTCCTGGTCCTGGTGACCAGCCTGCGGTCCTTCAACGACATCGCCGCCCACGGCCTGGGCAGCGTGCCCCGCTCCTTCACCCTGGACAACTTCCGGCAGGCCTGGGTCGACGGCGGCCAGCAACGCGCCCTGATCAACAGCCTGATCGTCACCGTCCCCTGCGTCCTGCTGACGCTCGCGCTGGCGGCCATGGCGGCGTTCGCCCTCAGCCGCTACCAGATGCCGCTGCGCCGCTTCCTGCTGCTGCTCATGCTCGGCGGCAATCTGCTGCCCCCGCAGATCCTGCTCATCCCGGTGTCCAAGCTGAGCGAGATGATGGGCGTCTACGACACCCTGCCCGCCCTGATCGGTGTGCAGATCGGCTTCGGCGTCGGCTTCTACGTCTTCGTCCTGCACGGCTTCATGCGCGCGATCCCCGCCGAGATCCAGCAGGCGGCGGTCGTGGACGGCGCCGGGCCCTGGCAGATCTTCTGGCGCATCATCCTCCCGCTCACCCGGCCCGCGCTCGCCGCGCTCAGCGCGCTGTCCTTCACCTGGATCTTCAACGACCTGCTGTGGGCGATCACCGTGCTGCGCAGCGACAGCAACATGCCGATCACCGCCGCCCTCATCGGACTTCAGGGACAGTACGTGTCCATGTGGAACGTGATCGCCGCCGGATCCGTCATCGCCGCCGCCCCCACCGTGGCCGTCTTCCTCCGCTTCCAGCGCCACTTCGTGGCCGGCCTGAACCTCGGAGCCGTGAAGTGACGCCGCACCAGCGCTGGACCCTGCGCACCGACCACACCGGCTACACCGTCCGGCTCTCCACGGACGGCCCCTGGGCCGAACTCGAGTCCTGGGGACCGCTCGGCGTGGAGCACGGACCGTCGGCGCTGGAGTGGTCCCACCGCACCCACTTCATCACCCCGGCCGACGCGGCCCCCACGGAATACCTGCCCCACGGGCTGCGCCCCTTCACCGGCGCCGACCTCGTCGCCGCACGCCCCGGCTCCGAACGCGGCGTGTGGTGGACCTTCGAGGGAGCACAGCAGACGACCGGCACGCTCCGGCTCACCTTCACCGACGACGTCCTCGGCCTGCGCACCACCCTGTGCTACGCCACCGTGCCGGGCACCGACGTCCTGCACCGGTGGACCGAACTGACCTGCACGGGCGAGGAGGAACTGCGCCTGGAGCGGCTGGACTCGGCCGCCGTGAACATCCCGGTCACCACCGCGGCCCGGCTGACCTACCTGACCGGCCAGTGGTCCCAGGAGTTCCAGCGCACCCAACTCGACCTGGCCCGGGGCTCGTTCACCATGGGCAGCACCCAGGGCGTGCCCGGCCACGCCTACGCGCCCTGGCTCGCCGTCCAGGACGCGACGGCACCCCACGACGCCCCCGCCCCCACCTACGGCATCGCCCTGGAGTGGCCGGGCAACTGGCACATCACCGCGCAGGCCGAGCCCGGGGGAGCGGTCCGTGTCCGCGCCGGACGCGTACCGCACGAAGGCGTGCTGCACCTGGCTCCCGGCGACACCCTGACCACCCCGCGCCTGGCCTGCGCCTTCAGCCCGGACGGGCTCGACGGACTGTCCCGCGTGTGGCACCGCTACGAGCGCCGGCTCGCCGGCGAGCGCCTGCACCGCCCCCGCAAGGTCCTCTACAACTCCTGGGAGGCCACCGGCTTCGACGTCGACGCCGCGAGCCAGCTGGAACTGGCCAAGGCGGCGGCCGACCTCGGCGCCGAGCTGTTCGTCGTGGACGACGGATGGTTCACCGGCCGCACCGACGACACCGGGGGACTGGGCGACTGGTACCCCGACCCGGCCGCCTTCCCCGAGGGCTTCGACCGGTTCGTCGACGACATCCGCGCCCTCGGGCTGAACTTCGGGCTCTGGATCGAACCCGAGGCCGTCAGCCCCGGCAGCCGCCTGCACGCCGAGCACCCGGAGTGGGTCTACCGGATCGACGGCCGTCCGTCCCGCCGCATCCGCAACCAGCTCCTGCTGGACCTCGGCCGCACCGACGTGCAGGACTTCGTCCTCGCCACCCTCGACCGGCTGCTGACCGGCCACGACATCGGCTACCTGAAGTGGGACATGAACCGCCCGCCGACCGAGCGCGGCCGCCCGGGAGCCGGCCCCGCGGACCGCCTGGACCTCGACGCCGAGCACGTCCACGGCTACCTCCGCGTCCTGGACCATCTGCGCACCGCACACCCCCACGTCACCATCGAGGGCTGCGCGGGCGGCGGCGGCCGCGTCGACCACACGACCCTCGCGCGTACCGACGTCGTCTGGCCGAGCGACAACACCGCACCCCTGGACCGCCTCGCCGTCCAGCACGGCTTCCTGCACGCCCACGCGCCGCACGTGATGAGCTCGTGGGTCACCGACGCGCCCGGCGTGTTCGACCCCCGCCCGCGCAGCCTCGCCTTCCGCTTCGTCACCGCGATGTGCGGGGTCCTCGGCATCGGCGCCGACCTGCGCGCCTGGACACCCGAGCAGCACGCCGAGGCAGCCAGCTGGATCACCCGGTACAAGGAGGTGCGGGACGTCGTCCACCACGGCGAGGCCCGCCTGCTCGGCACCCCGCGGGACGCCACCTGCGGAGTCCAGTACGACGACCCGGACGGGCGCCGTACCGTCGTGGCCGCCTTCAGCACCGGACGCCTCGACGGCGCCCCGCTCATACCCGGCCGCCCCGCCCGGCTGCGGCTGCGCGGCCTCGAACCCACCGCCGCCTACCGCGACACCGCCACCGCCACCATGTACAGCGGCGCCCATCTGCTGCACTACGGGGTGCCCTTCGCGTGGACCGCCCACCATGATGCGGAACTGGTGGTGCTGACCCGCCAGTAGCCCGACGCACGCATCGCCGCACCTCAGCCCGCAGCCATCGAAGGCCACCCAAGACGAAGGAGCCCACGCCCCATGGATCCCGCACGACGGCACGGCGCCCGTTTCACCGGCCGCACGGCCGTGATCACCGGAGCCGCCTCCGGTATCGGGGCCGCCACCGCCGAACGCCTCGCCCAGGAGGGCGCCGCCGTGGTCCTGGCCGACGTCGCCGAGGAGCGCGGCGAGGCCGTCGCCGAGCGCATCACCAAGGACGGCGGCCGGGCCCGCTTCGTGGCCGCCGACGTCTCGGCCGAGCAGGACTGGCAGCGGATCGTCACCGCCGCCCATGCCTACGGGCCCGTCGACGTGCTGCTCAGCAACGCCTTCACCGTCGATGTGACCCCGGCCCACGACATGTCCCTGGACTCCTGGCAGCGGCAGTTGTCCGTGAACCTCACCGCCGCCTTCCTCGGCTTCCGGGCGGTCCTGCCCGACCTGCGCTCCGGCGCGGGCGCGGTGGTGCTCACCTCGTCCGTCCACGCCCACGCCGGCATCCCCGGCCACCCGGCATACGCCGCCTCCAAGGGCGCGCTGCTGTCCCTGTGCGGCCAACTCGCCGTCGAGTACGGGCCCGAGGTGCGCGTCAACGCCGTCCTGCCGGGACCGGTGCTCACCGGTGCCTGGGACCGGGTGCCGCCCGAGGAGCGCGAGCGCAGCGTCGCCGGGACCGCGGCCCGCCGCTTCGGCACCCCCGCCGAAGTGGCCGCGGCCATCGCCTTCCTCAGCGCCGAGGAGGCCTCCTTCATCACCGGCTCGCACCTCGTCGTCGACGGAGGCTGGAGCGTCGTCAAGGCGTCCGCGTGATCACCGCCGTGGTCACATGGGACATGTGCACATCCGATCCGTACTCGTCCGACACGTGCACATCCGAGGAGAAAGGCTGTACGACATGACGCCCTACGCCCGCCGCGGCGTGCACGGACAGACCGTGGAGGCGCTGGCCCGCCGCATCCTGAGCGGCGAGATCCCGGAGGGGGCCACGCTCGATCTGGTGGCGCTGCAGAGCGAACTCGACGTCAGCCTCACCGCCCTGCGTGAATCCCTGAAGGTACTGGCCGCCAAGGGCATGGTCGACGCCCGCCAGAAGCGCGGCACCTTCGTCCGGGCGCGCGCCGACTGGAACCTGCTCGACGCCGACGTCCTGCGCTGGCAGTTCGAGGGGGGCGGGGCCGGCGAGGCCGACCGGGCGCTGCTGCGCAACCTGGCCGAGGTGCGCGCCATCATCGAGCCGGCCGCCGTACGCCTGGCCGCCGAGCGCCGTACCGACGCCGACCTCGCCGCCCTGGACGCCGCCGTCGCGGCGATGGCGGAGCACGACGCCGACCCCGGCCATGCCGTGGAGGCCGACCTCGCCTTCCACCGCGCCCTGCTCGCCGCCACCCACAACGAGCTGCTGGAGCGCATGGAGATGGTCATCGAGTCCGGCCTCGCCCACCGCGACCGCCTGGTCCACAGCTCCCCGCACAGCGAGGACCCGGTTCCCGCCCACCGCGCCGTCCTGGACGCCGTACGCGACCAGGACCCGCGGGCCGCCGAGGCCGCCATGCACGCCCTGCTCGAGCAGGCCGGACGCGACCTGGACCGGATCGACGGCCCCGACGACACGAAAGGCACCGGCGGCAATTGAAGGCTCCCCTCCCTGAAAGGGAGGGGATTGGTCACCCTCCAGGGCTGAGCGGGGATTTACGGCTCAGGCCGCCACCGGAGCCGGCGGCTCAAGGGGTCTTACGCCCTCGGCACCGTCCGGGTTCCAACCTGCCCGGACCAGCATCACGCGGGCGGAGTTCTTGTCCCTGGGGGACACGGCTCCACACGCGGTGCAGGTATACGTTCTCATCGAGAGAGGTAGTGCGTGCTTGGTTCTCGCTCCGCACTTGGCACAGTCCATCGTGGTGTGCGCCGGGTGCACGAGACGGACGTCCCGTGCGTGCTTGCGGCCCGTCTCGACCAGGGCACGCTTCGTGGTGGCGATGGCGGCATCGGCCGCCTTGCGGGCCATGGTGGTGGCGGTCTCCTTCACACCCCAGTCCACCCCGAGCACGCGCCCCGTCGGGGCGAGCGGTTCACTCTGCGCGGCAACGACGAAGGACACGTACCACTGTCCGAGCGTGTCCTGGTACACCCGCACACTCGACGGGTCGGCCGGAAGGGGCCGCGACCACACCACCGTCACCACGATCTGGCCCGCAAGGTGCAGGCGGCCGTCCCTGAGGCGGAAACCCCGCTTCGTGTAGTTGAGGCTGGGCCGCGCCTCCCGCTTCTTCTTGAAGCGGGGCATCCCGGCCCGGCGTTGCTGCGGCAACCGGTCCTTGATGTCCTTCAGCGCTTTCGCCCTCGACCTGGCGAAGTCCCGAATCACCTGCTGCTGAGGCACGCTCGCGCCCTCAGCCAGCCATGGCGCCATCCCGCGTGCCTCGGTCAGCGTCTTGTCGAGCTGAGCCGGACCACACGTCAGCTTCTCGCCACCCGCTTTGCCCTGCACGTGGACCTGCTGGGACTTCGCGACGCACTCGTTCCAGATCCAGCGGCAGCGATCCCACTCGGCTTCGAGCCGGCGCCTGGCCGTGTTCGACAGGCGCACACGGAAGGTGTACCGGGCATGCCCGGTGTCCTTCGTGGTCGCCTCTGTCGTCATGCATCCGAACCTACCCGAGAGGACTGACAGTTGAGAGCTCTCGATGATCGTGGGCGGCATCACCGCCGTGCGGGGTGGACGCCGGATCGCCCTGACAGCGATCCGGCTATCCCTGCCCTGCTCCGCAGGAGTCCGATTCCTCCCCGGCCTGAAGGCCGGGGCATCCTCGGAGGAACCCGGTGAAGATCGCCCGCATTGAAACGTTCCTGGTTCCGCCGCGCTGGCTGTTCTGCCGGATCGAGACCGACGACGGCGTGGTCGGCTGGGGCGAACCCGTCGTCGAGGGTCGCGCCGAGGTGGTGCGCGCCGCCGTCGACGTGCTCGCCGAACAGCTGCTCGGCCAGGACCCGCTGCGTATCCAGGACCACTGGCAGGTGCTCACCAAGGGCGGCTTCTACCGAGGCGGCCCCGTGCTGTCCAGCGCGGTCGCCGGCCTTGACCAGGCCCTGTGGGACATCGCCGGCCAGACCTACGGCGCCCCGGTGCACGCCCTGCTCGGCGGGCCCGTGCGCGAACGCGTCCGCGTCTACGCCTGGGTCGGCGGCGACGAGCCCGCCGAGCTGACCGACCAGATAGCGGCCCAGGTGGAGGCCGGTTTCACGGCGGTGAAGATGAACGCCGCCGGGGCCACCTCACCGATCACGACCGCGGCCGAGACGGCGGCCGTCGTGGCGCGGGTGGCGGCCGCCCGGGAGGCGCTCGGAGCCGACCGGGACGTGGCGGTCGACTTCCACGGCCGCTTCACCGCCGCCGGCGCCCGCCGGGTCCTGGCCGAAGTGGCCCCACTGCACCCCTTGTTCGTGGAGGAGCCGGTCCTCCCCGAGCACCAGCATCTGCTGCCCGGTCTCGTTACCGCGAGCACGGTGCCGCTGGCCACCGGCGAACGCCTCTACTCCCGCGGCGAGTTCCTGCCCGCCCTCACCGCCGGGATCGCCGTCGCCCAGCCCGACCTGTCCCACGCGGGCGGCATCTCCGAAGTGCACCGGATCGCCTCCCTCGCCGACACCTTCGGCGCCCAGCTGGCCCCGCACTGCCCCCTCGGCCCCATCGCACTCGCGGCCAGCCTCCAGATCGCTTTCGCCACCCCCAACTTCCTGATCCAGGAGCAGAGCCGCGGCATCCACTACAACAAGGAAGCCGACCTGCTGTCGTACGTCGCCGACCCCGAGCCTTTCCGGTTCGTCGACGGCCATGCCCGCCGCAGCGACGCCTCCGGCCTCGGCATCACCATCGACGAGGCGGCCGTGCGTGCCGCCGACCGCAGCGGACACGCCTGGCGCAACCCCGTGTGGCGGCACCCCGACGGCTCGTTCGCGGAGTGGTGAGCCGCATGCTCGACATCGTCACCGACCCCGCCCACGGCGGCCGCTGGACTTCCCTGCGCGCCGACGGCCGCGAATGGCTGTGGCACCGCCACGCGCCGGAAAGGGACAAGGCCGTCCCCGGTGACGCGTTCGTGGACGCGGGCGGGCTCGAAGAGTGTCTGCCGACCGTCCGCGGCCGCCCCGACCACGGCGACGCCTGGTCCCGCCCGTGGATCCGGGACGGCGACACCGACCGCGTCCACTGCGACTCCTTCACCCTGTCCCGCACCATCCGCGCCACGCCCGACGGAGCCGAGGCCGACTACACGCTGACCGCCGAACCGGGCTTCCGCTTCCTCTGGGCGGCCCACGCATTGCTCGACCTCTCACAGGACGCGACCCTCCACATGAGCAGGGGCGCGGCCACCCGCCTGTTCCCGGAAGCCGCACCCCTCCTGAAGGAGCCGTGGCCCGCCGGCACACCGTGGATCGAGGGTGCCTGGCCCACCCCCCGCGGGCCGGCCCTCGACCGGCTCGGCCCCGACGACGGCACAGCGGTCGGAGCCGTCGTGGACACACACCTGTGCTGCGTGCACGACGGCACCGACCGGCTGGCCCTGAGCCTTGGCGTGCACGGCCAGCCCCCGCCCGGGCGCCCCGCACCCGGACAGCCCGTGTCGATCGCCCTATGGCGCAACCTCGGCGGCTTCCCCCAGCCGGACCCCTACCGCAGCACGGGCGTCGAGCCGATGCTCGGCCGCGTCTTCGACCTCGCCGACGCGGGCCCCGAGGACGCCGCACAGGTGCCCGCCACGGGACAGGTGCGCTGGCGCCTCACGCTCACCACCGCCTGCCGCTGCCCCTGAATCACCCATCACGGAGACCGAGGAGACCGGTTCGTGGATCTACCCGCTGCGCTGGCAGCCCACCGCCTGCTCGCCATCGTCCGCGGACGTGACGCCGACGCCGCGCTGCGCACCGTGCTCACCCTGGCCGAGGAGGGCATCGAACTCATCGAGGTGTCGCTCACCGGCACGGACGCCCTCACCGTCATCGCGCGCGCCCGCGAACTCCTCGGTGCTGGCCGCGCGTTGGGCGCCGGCACCGTCCTGACCGCCGACGACGCCCGTGCCGCCCACCGCGCCGGCGCGACGTTCGTGGTCACACCAGGCCTGGGAGAGGCCATACCCGCGGCACACGACCTCGGGCTGGCGGTGCTCGCCGGCGTGTTCACCCCGACCGACGTGATCGCCGCCCGGAGGATGGGCGCGGCGGCACTGAAGATCTTCCCGATCGCCCAGGCCGGGGGAGCGGCGTATCTGAAGGCCCTGCGCGGCCCGTTCCCCGACGCCGCGTTCGTTCCCGTGGGCGGAGTCGACGAAGCCGTCGCCCGCGACTGTCTCGCCGTCGGCGCGGCGGCGGTCGGCGTGGGATCCCCTCTCGTCGGCGACGCCGCCGACGGCGGCAGCCTCGACGCGCTCAGGGCCCGCGCCCACGACTTCCGCACCGCCGTCCGAAAGGCGGCACCGTGACCCCACACCCCCTCCCCACCCGTGCCGACCGCCTCGAACTCGGCGAGGGCATCCGCTGGACGGGCGCCGGGGTCATCCTTGTGGACCTCCTCGCCGGTCGCCTCCTCGCGACCCCGGACGATCCCGCCGCCCCGCTGCAGGTCCTCGCCCAACTCCCGGTCCCGCTGGGGGCCGTGGCTCCCGTGGCCGGTCACCCGGGCACCTGGATCGCCGCCGCAGGCACCGGCATCTGCCTCCTGCACCCCGACGGCACCACGAGCCGGCTGGCACTCCCGGAGGACAAGCCGGGGCCGCGGATGCGCATGAACGACGCCGTGGCCGACCCCTCGGGCCGGTTCTGGGCGGGCAGCATGGCGTACGACGCCGACGAGGGAGCGGGCTCGCTGTACCAGGTCGACCACGACGGCACGGTCGTACGCGTCCTGGACGGCATCACCGTGCCCAACGGCCCGGTGTTCACCCCCGACGGCTGCTCCATGTACCTGGCCGACAGCGCCCGGGGCGTCGTCCGGCGCTACCCGGTCGACCCCCGAACCGCCCGGCTCGGCACGCCCGAGGTGTTCGTCACCGTGGACGACGGCAGCCCCGACGGGATGACGATCGACGCGGAAGGCGCCGTATGGGTCGCCGTGTGGGGCACCGGGACGGTACGCCGCCACCTTCCCGACGGCACCCTGGACCGCGTCGTACGGCTGCCCGCGAGTCTGCCGGCGGGCGTGTGCCTCGAAGGCGACGTCCTGCACATCACCACGGCCCGCCTGGGCCTGAACCCGCCCGGCAGATACGACGGCGCCCTGTTCAGCGTCCGGGTCGAGGTGCCGGGGATGCCCGCCGCGCCCTATCGCCCGGCTCCCTCTCGCATGCCGGCGGCGCAGGCCGTGCCCTCGCGTGACGTCCCGTCCGTGGCGCCAGGGCAGGGGACGGCATGACCGTGACGGGGACGGAACCATCCCGCGCGAGGAACTCGTGGCGCCCCTCCACGGGACGCGTGGTGTGCATCGGCGAGACGATGGCCGCCCTGGCGCCCGACCCGCCTGAACCACTGGAAGGCGCCGGGCAGTTGAGCCTGTCGGTGGCCGGTGCGGAGTCGAACGTGGCCATGTACCTGGCCGACCACGGCATCCCCGTCGCCTGGCTCTCGGCGCTCGGGGACGACGCGCTGGGCAGACGGGTCCGCGCCGCCGTGTCCGCCGCCGGAGTCGACGTCTCGTACGTACGCACCGACGCCGACCATCCCACGGGTCTCCTGATGAAGAACCCCGGCCCTGCCGGAACGCGGGTGCACTACTACAGGGCCGGTTCGGCGGCCTCCACACTCGGCCCCGAGCTGCTGGACCACGAGCCCGTGCGCTCGGCGGCGCTGCTGCACTTCACCGGCATCACCCCCGCCCTCTCGCCCTCCTGCCGGGAACTGGTCACGAGAGCCCTGGCCACGCCGGCCGACGCGCGGCCCCACGCGGTCAGCTTCGACGTCAACCACCGGCCCGCCCTCTGGCCGGACGGCGACGCGGCCACCGTGCTGCGCCGGCTGGCCGACCGGGCGGACATCGTCTTCGTCGGTCTCGACGAGGCGCAGGGCCTGTGGGGCAAGGACCTGACGCTGAGCGGCCTACGGCGCCTGCTCCCGCATCCCCGCATCCTGGTGGTCAAGGACGGCGCCCGCGCCGCCACCGCCTTCACCGGGAGCGGCGTCCACACGGTGCCGGCGCTACGGACGACGGTGGTGGAGCCCGTGGGCGCCGGCGACGCCTTCGCCGCGGGCTTCCTGGCGGGCCTGCTGCGCGGACTCGGCCCGACGCGGGCGCTCCGGCTGGGGCACATCACCGCGCTCTCGGCCCTCCAAGTGACGGCGGATCACGGCCCGTTGCCGGACTCGCAGCAGATCGGGCACCTCCTCGCCCTGCCGGCCCGGGAGTGGGAGACACTCGGCCGGGCCGCCTCACCGGGCGAAACCGGAGTGCACGACCGCACGCTTCCGGGGTAGGGACCGGAAAGCCGTTCGGCACCCCACCCCGGCGCGTCACAGCGTCGCGGTCGTCTGCTCCCCGGACGCGCTGCCGGTGAGCCACTGGTCCCATCCGAGGTTGAAGTCGGCGTAGCCGTTGTCGGCCGGGGCCTTCGCGCGGGGTGATCCGGTGATGGTGACGGGGTCGCCCTGCTTGACCTGGCCGTAGAACCACTTGGCGTCGGACAGGGACAGGTGGACGCAGCCGTGCGAGCCGCGTGCGCTGCCGCTGCCCGGGTTGGGGTCGCCGGTCGAGTAGTGCACGTAGGTGCCGGACTGGGTGAGGTGGACGTCCCAGGGCAGTGTCAGGTCGTAGTAGTTGGGGCTGCCCTTGTCGCAGCTGATGCCGACGCTGCAGGAGGTCATGTGGACCTTCTCCTGCTTGTCGATGACGGCCATCGTGCCGTTCCACGTCGGGTACTGGGCGCTGCCTGCGTTGATCGACAGGGTCCGCACCAGTGTGCCGTTGCGGGTCACCTTCATGGTGTGGCCGGTCACCGAGACGTCCGCGCGTACGTCGTCGCCGATGGTGAAGGTGTGGGTGTAGGTGCGGACGCCGTAGCGTCCGTTGCCGTTGCTGACGCCCTTCATGTCGGCGTCGATCCTCACCTTGGTGCCGGAGGGCCAGTAGGTCTTGGGCCGCCAGTCGGCGCGCCTGTCGCCGAGCCAGTGCCAGGCGCCGGCCACGGGCTGGGAGGCGCTCACCTTCATGTGCTTCTCGACCGCGGCCCGTGCCTTCGCCGCGACCGGGTTGGTGAAGATCACCGAGATGGGCATGGCCACGCCGACCGTGGTTCCCGTCTGCGGGGTGATCGTCTCCAGCAGCATCGGCGGGCCGGCGGGCTTGGTCGGCGACGGGGAGGCGCTCGCACCGGTCTTGCCCGGTGCCTTCGCGTCGTCGTTCCCACTGGCCTTGTCACTGCCGCCCGCGCCGCAGGCGCTCGCGCCCACCAACATCGCAGCCGTGACCAGTGCGATCCCTATGCCGCCCTTGCGCCGTCCCACGACCTGCCCCGCTCTCTCGCTCCTGTGCCCTGACGGGCCCGACTTTCTGTCAGACAGCGAGGGCGTGGACGCAGTTGCGTACGTCGCGTAAAGCGTGTCTCAAATCTCCGTGCGGGTCCAGGACGCGCGTGGCACGACGTGTGATCCGGGCGCGGCACTCCGGGGTCACGTCGGCTCACAAGGCGGGATCGTCGAACTGGTCGAGGTCGAACTGGTCGAGGAGGAAGTCGACCGGTGCGAGGGGGCCCGAGGCGGCGGAAGCGCCGTCGTGAAGAATCTGTTCGGCCCAGATGACCTTGCCGTGGGTGGTGTAGCGCGTTCCCCATCGCTGCGCGAACTGCGCCACCAGGAACAGCCCCCGTCCGCCTTCGTCCGTGGTCGCCGCGCGCCGCAGACGCGGCGAGGTGCCGCTTCCGTCCGACACCTCGCAGATCAGACAGCGTCCGTTCAGCAGGCGTAGGCCGACCGGCGGCGAGCCGTACCGGATCGCGTTCGTGACCAACTCGCTGACGATCAGTTCCGTGGCGAATGCGGTCTCCTCCAGCCCCCACTCCAGCAAGGTCTCCCGGCAGCGCGCCCGCACCTCGGGAACCAGCGCCGGGTCCGGCGGCACGTCCCACTCGGCCACACGCGAGGGCGGGAACCTCCGGGTACGCGCCGTCAGCAGGGCGATGTCGTCGCAGGCGGATGACGGCTTCAGCGCGTCGATCACCGCCTGACACGTCTCCTCCGGCGTACAGTCCCCGGACCCGTCCAACGCCCGGCGCAGCCTGTCCATGCCGACGTCCATGCCGTGGGCGCGGTCCTCCACCAGGCCGTTGGTGTAGAGCACCAGTTGTGAACCCTCCGGCAGGGACAGCTCCACGGTCTCGAAGGGGTAGCCGCCCAGGCCGAGCGGCGCCGAGGTCGGTACGCCAGGACTGGTGACCGTCCCGTCCGGGCGCACCACCACCGGTTCGGGGTGTCCCGCACGGGCCAGCGTGCAGGCCTGCGCCACCGGGTCGTAGACCGCGTAGAGACAGGTCGCCCCGGTCACGCCCTCCCCCTCGCGGCCTTCCGTGGCATCGCCCGCGTTCCCCTCGTCGTCCATGCGTACGACCAGGTCGTCCAGGTTCCCGAGTACCTCGTCCACGGGCAGGTCCAGGGTGGAGAAGTTGTGCACCGCGGTGCGCAGCAGGCCCATCGTCGCCGCCGCGTGCAGCCCGTGACCGACGACGTCTCCCATCACCAGGGCCACGCGAGCGCCCGGAAGCGGGATGACGTCGAACCAGTCCCCGCCCACCCCCGCCTCCGCGGGCAGGTATCGCCAGGCCACCTCCAGCGCGTCCTGCTCCGGCTGCCTGCGCGGTAGCAGGCTGCGCTGCAGCGTCACCGCCATCGCGTGCTCACGGGTGAACCTCCGGGCGTTGTCGATGGCCACCGCGGCCCGCGCGGCCAGTTCGTCCGCGAGCGTGAGGTCGTCCGGTTCGAACGGCGGGGAGTCCACCGTCCGGTAGAAGTTGGCAACGCCCAGCGGTACGTTCCGCGCCCGCAGCGGTACGGCCACCAGCGAACGCAACCCGCACTCCAGGGCCTTGCCGGCGCGCTCCGGGTCCTGTTCCCGCCAGCCGGGTGCCTGGCGCAGGTCCGCCTCCAGGATGACCTGTCGCTCCTGCAACGCCCGCATCTGCGGCGTTCGGCGCGTGAACGTGATCACTTCGCCCAGCGGATACACCGGCATCATCCGCTGTTCGCCGCCGATCGCCGCCCGGCGCAGGTGCCGCCAGCCCTCCGCCGTAGGTTCCCACCCTCGCAGCACCGCTTCGAGGAGATCCACCGTCACGAGGTCGGCGAACTGCGGGACCGCCACGTCGGCCAGCTCCTGGGCCGTACGCTCCACATCCAGCGTGGTCCCGACCCCCACCCCCGCCTCGTACAGCAGCTTCAGCCGCTCCCGCGCCACCTCGGCCCGCCCCGTGACCGCCGCCAGCTCCGTGGTGTCCCGCAGGGTCACCACGCTGCCTCCCCGGTCGGCCTGCGGGTACGTCGGCCGCTTGTTCACCGCCAGCGACCGGTGCCCCGCGAGATGCACCTCGTCGGTGACCGTCTCCGACGACGTCAGCACACACATGATCGACTCCGGCAGTCCCAGCTCCCGCACCGGGCGCCCCCGTGCGTCCGCCGGCAGTCCGAGCAGCTGTGTCGCCTCGTCGTTGGCCAGCATCAGCCGTCCGTCGGCGTCGGTGATCAGCACTCCTTCCCGCACCGCGTGCAGCACCGCGTCGTGGTGCTCGTACAGCTGCGCCAGCTCCTCCGGGGCCATGCCGTGCGTGTGCCGCCGCAGCCGCCGCGACACCAGCGTCGTTCCCGTCACACCCAGCGCCAGCGCGGCCGCGCCGCTGCCCAGGATGATCGGCAGCTGGGGCATCCACAGTCCCGCCACGTTCTTGACCGTGATTCCCGCGGAGACCAGGCCGACCACCTTGCCGCGCGAGTCGGTCACCGGGACCACCGCCTGGACGGCCGTCCCTCGGCCCGCGGGCAGCGGCGGTCCACCGGCCTGCTCGACGACGGTACGGCCCGCCAGCGCCGGTGCGATGGTGCCGACGAACTTCTTCCCGATCTCCCGCGTGTAGGGATACGTGTAACGAATCCCCTCCGTGCTCATGACGACGACGAAGTCCACCCCCGCACGCTTGCGCGCCGCCTCGGCCCGAGGCTGGAGCACCGCTGTCGGATCCCGGCTCTGCAGCGCCGCGGCCACGCCAGGCGCGGCCGCGAACGACTGGGCCGCGACGACCGACTCCCGTCGCCCCTGCTGCAGAGCGTCACGCGCCGCCTGGAGCACCATGCCCACCGCCGCGGCGACGACCAGCAGGACCACGATGACGACCTGGAGAAGCAACACCTGACCGGCCGCGCTACGCGGGTCCAGCAGGGAGGCGCGACGTTGGCGCGAGGGGCCGACGGGCGGATGACGTTCCGGGCCCCGAGGATGCCCGGAAATTTCCTCCATACACCCTTGATAGCACCACTGCGGGCTGGCCGACGCAGACCACGTCCGCCGCGCGGCTGCCGCATCACGGCGGCTTCGAGCGGTAGCAGATCCCGTCGGCGAGGTTCCCGGGTGGTGGAAGAACCCGCTCACCGGAGCACGCGCTCTCACGGCACGAAGCCCGTTATGCCCCGATAAGATACTTTTTATGATCAGCGCGGGATGGCCTCGACGTCACCACTCTCCTTACGGTGGCCGACACGAGACCGTACTGCTGTCTCCCATACTCCTCACGGTCCTCATCGCCGCGCTGGCCTTCGCCACCCCCAGGGAGATCGCCTTCAGCCGTCTCCTGCCGGCCGCACCCGCCCTCGCCGCCGCGATGTGGCCCGTGCTCTCGACGGTCCTGCTCGGGGTGTTCTGCCTGCTGGTCATGATCGGGCTCAGCCTCGTCTACTCCGATCTGGGAACGCCCTACACGGCGGCCGCGATCGTCGCGGTCACTTTGGCGGCCGCCTATACGAGCCATCTCCGACTCCAGCGAGAGGAGGCACTCTTCCAGATCCGGCTCGTCGCCGACGCGGCGCAGCAGGTCCTGCTGCGCCCGCTGCCGCGCCGTGTGCAGAACGTCGAGATCGAGTCGCTGTACCTGGCGGCCCAGGAGCAGGCGCGCATCGGGGGCGACTTCTACGAGGTGGCCGACACGCCGTACGGGGTTCGGCTGCTCATCGGCGACGTGCGCGGCAAGGGCCTGTCAGCGGTGGGGGCGGCCTCCGCGGTGATCAACTGCTTCCGGGAGAACGCCTACGACCAGCCGGACCTGAGCGGCATCATCCACCGCCTGGAGACCAGCATGTGCCGCTACAGCGTCGCGATCCTCGACCCGGATCAGCCGGAGCACTTCGCCACCGCTCTGATCGCCGAGATCCCGCACGTCGGTGGGCATGTGAAGATCCTCAACTGCGGGCACCCCCCGCCACTGCTGATGCAGAGCGGGGAGATCCGCGTCCTCGAGCCCACCGTTCCCTCGCCGCCCCTCAATCTCGCGGCGCTCCTCGGAGACGACTACCACGTCGACACCATCACCTTCGCCTCGGGCGACCAGATACTGCTCTACACCGACGGCGTGACGGAGACCCGGGACCGCACCGGCACGTTCTTCCCGCTACCGGAGTGGATGCGGCAGCTCGGCCCGGCGGCGCCCCGCGAGCTGCTGGACCGGCTACACCAGGATCTGCTCCACTACAGCGGCGGAAGACTCGACGACGACATCGCGGCCGTCGCCGTCCGCTGCAGGCACCCCGTGGCCCGAGAGAGCTCCGCGTAGGCCCGTCGCCGACACGAGCCGCCCGCGAGGGCGGGACCGGCACCCCGGCGAAGGCGAGCTGGGTGGGTGACTGTCCGCAGGCTCGGCCCGGATACTGGGGACATGCAATTCGTCTTCTTCATGACCCTGCCCGGGCTGGTCATCGTGCTGACCCTGTTGGCCCTCGTTGACCAGCTGCTGTTGCGCGCGGGGCGGGCCGGAGTGCTGCCGTGGCGGAACAGCGCACGTCAGGGGCAGATCTCAGCGACCGGATTCGAACAATTGCATGCGAGCCTTTCGCCGGGCAAGCAGAACGAGCTGAAGGAGCGGCAGTCGTCACTTGTCATGCCGGACAACGAGGATGACGGGGCCCCGCCGAACAGGACGACGGTGGACCTGGCCACAGGGACGGCGGTCGTACGGATGCCGCGCTCCGGGCGGTAGGAGTATCGCCCGACCGTCGGCACAGGACATGTGGTAGATCGTCGTGCATGCCGCGGCCACAACTGACTAAGGAGGCGTGGGAGTTCGTCGACCGCGATGACCGACCGCGGCGACCGCCGGCAGTGCGCCGCCCTTGCCGCGGAGGGCACCCGACAGCCGGCGCCGCGCTGCCGGCCGGGACTGCTTCCCGGCCGTCTTCCCCGCTGCCGTACCAGGGCTCGCCGAGCGCACCCACGTCCGCGGGCAGGTCAGTGATGTGCCACGCCATAGGCGTCGGCCCAGGCCCGCTTCAAGTCGGCCTCGCTCCAGTGCCCGAACGTGTAGGCGGGCGAATCCACTGGCAGCGCCCGCTCCACACGGATGAATACGGCCTCGTGGCACGGATAGGCGGGACCGTGCGTGTCCAGCACCCACTGGCGCGACCAGGCGTACACGGGATCGCCCTCCCTGCGGAGCTCCGCGGTCCCCTTGAACCGGTAACCACGCCGCAGGAGAAAGTCGATCACGTTCACCTCCAGCCGCGGATCCCGCCTGAGATTCGCCACTGTCGTCGGGGAAGCCATGTTCATGAAGATCAGGTGGTCGTCGTCGTAGACGAGCAGCGAACCCTTCGGGGACAGGTTCGGGGAGCCGTCCTCACAGACCGTCGCCACGAACGCCAGCTTCGCGCTGTCGACGATCGCACGCATGTCCTGCGTGATGATCCCCATGTTCACCTCATCCGACGACGACCAAACGTACCGGCGGTCCATGCCATGGCTCCGCCGAGTGCCAGTGTCGGCGCGAACCGCTGCCCCGCCGGGGCGACAGGCGGCCGTGTCCACCGAACAGCGGTCAGCCCGGGTTGGGCTCCCGGTCGGCCAGGAAGCGCAACACCAACGACATGACGCTCGAGCGTGCGTTCAGCGCCGGGTGACGATCCTCTGCCGGCACTCGGCTCCAGGGCCTCGGTGACGTTCCGCCATCGTCACGACTTCACCGAGTCCGCCGCCTCGTCGTCGATGGGGATGCCCAGCCGGCCGGCAACAGTGGTGAGGGTCCTTCCCAGAGGGAGCGTGACGCGGGTGAGGGCGTGCCGGTCGCCGCGGGTCGGGTCCCGGTTGACGATCAACACCGGCTTTCCGGCCTGGGATGCCTGCCGGACGAACCGGAGCCCGGACATCACCGTCAGCGAGGAGCCCAGAACCAGCAGCGAGGCCGATGCACGGACCAGCTCGCGGCAGTGCTCGACCCGCCGCGGCGGAACGGCCTCGCCGAAGAACACCACGTCCGGTTTGAGGATGCCGCCGCAGACCGCGCAGGGCACGACGCGGAAGTCCCCCACCTGTTCGTCGGTGAGGTCGGCGTCGCCGTCCGGGTTGATACCTGCGGCCACCGGCTGGAAGTCCGGATTGGCCTCCTCCAGCCGCCGGGCGATTTCGCGGCGCGGGCTGAGGGCGCCGCAGGAAAGGCAGACGACCCGGTCCAGGCTTCCGTGCAGTTCTGTCACGCCCTCGCTGCCGGCGGCTTGGTGCAGGCCGTCGACGTTCTGGGTGATCACACCCGAGAGCAGGCCGTGTCGCCCGAAGGCGGCCACGGCCCGGTGTCCGGCGTTGGGGCGGGCGCGGCCGAAGGTGCGCCAGCCGAGATGACTGCGCGCCCAGTACCGGCGCCGGGCTCGGGCGCTGGCGGTGAATTCCTGGTAGGTCATCGGGGTGTGCCGGCTCAGGCTCCCGCCCTCGCCCCGGTAGTCGGGGATGCCGGACTCGGTGGAGATGCCCGCTCCGCTGAGCACCAGCACACCGCCGGTGGTCAGCGCGGCGGCGACCGGTCCGAGATCCGTGGTGCCCGGTGGCAGGTCCTCGGTGGGCGTCCAGCTCAGAGTGGGGCGCATGCGCATGCCGCAAGGGTACGGAACAAGCCCCCGTCGATCGTCGTCGCCGATCGGCAGGGTGCCGCACGGTGCTGCTGCGGCGACCCGGCCGGTTTCGGCGTGGCCCGTCGCAGCGTCGCCACGCCTTCCCGGAGTGCATCGAACGCCTCTCCGCCATCGTCACGCCCCGAGATGTGCGGTCGCCGTCGCCAGGGCCGCGGCCATGATGCTCAGCTGGGGATTCACCTGCGGGCAGCTGGGGAGTACAGAGGCGTCCGCGACCAGAACTCCGTGTACCCCGCGGAGCCGGCCCGCCGGGTCGGCCGGGAACCGCTGGGGATCCGCGCCGGCGGCGACCGTGCCGGTGGGGTGGTAGGCCGACAGGTGCAGCTGTCGCGCGGTCGTCGCGGCGAGAACGGCGTCCAGCTGCGCGAGGCTGCGAACCCGTGGTGTGCGGGGGATCCCGGTGAGCACTTCCTCGGCGCCCGCGGCGAAAAGCAGCCGGCCCATGGCGCGGACGGCCTTCATCAGGCGGCCGGCGTCGCGGCTGTCCAGGGCATAGCGGATCAGCGTGCGGTCACGGCCGAGGACGTGTCCGGAGGGGCGGTCCGCGATCATGGCGCCGAGCGTGGCGAGCCGGTCGGCGTTCTCCAGCTCACGCCGGAGTTCGGCACCCAGCCCAGGCAGGACGAAGGAGCCCATGCCGGGCGGAGTGGCGGTGGCCTCGATGAGGATCCCCGAGTCGTGGTGCTCCTCCACGCCGACGCTCTGCAGCACGCCCTGCCAGGCGGTGACGGGCTCGGTGAAGCGTCCGGCGACGCTCGTGGCCGGGTGCACGCTGAGGTTGCGGCCGAGGTGGGGATGCCGTCCGAGCCCGGAGCGGCGCAGCAGCGGTGGGGACTGCAGTGCGCCGGCCGCGACGACGACCAGGGGCGCGAGGATCTCCGCCCCGCCGTTGTCGCGGTGCACACGCACCCCCGCCGCCCGTGGGCCCCCGGGCCGGTCCGCGTCGACGAGGATGCGCTCGACCCGGGCCCCCGTCACGATGCGGGCACCCGCGGCGCAGGCGTCGGGCAGCACGGAGAGCTGGACGCTCTGTTTGGCGCCGGTGGGGCAGCCCACCACACACTGGCAGGAACCCTGGCAGCCGGGTGCGTTCCGGCGCAGGGGCGCGGCCTGCCAGCCGAGTTTCCTGGCGCCGGTGAGCGCGATGCGGCCGTTGTTGCCGAGGACGTCGAGGGGTTGGGTGGCCACGTGCAGGGTGCGCTCGGTCTCGTCCAGGTACATATCGAAGCCGTCCGCGAGCGTGAAACCGAAGTCCTTGCTCCAGCGGGCCAGGACGTGGGGCGGAGTCCGGTAGCACGTACCGGAGTTGACGAGGGTGGTGCCGCCGACGGCTCGGCCCGTCGGCAGCAGCAGGGGTGGGGTGCCGACGGCGACGGTCGCCCCGCCGTCCCGGTACAGCTCGGTGAACCGGTCGAGGGGAGCACGCCGGGCGAAGGACTCGGTGGGGTGGTGTTGTCCCTCCTCCAGGACGACGACGTCGAGTCCCGCTCGGGCCAGGGTCCGTGCCGCCATGGCCCCGCCCGCCCCCGATCCGATGACCACGGCGTCGGCGGTGGAACGAGCGGGCCAGGCGGACACGGGGGTCAGGTTCAGCGGCGGGTCTGCACGTGTGAGAGTCGGTGGCACGGGGCCGTCCTGGAGCATCCGTTCGGTGCCGGCCGCCAGGAGGACGGGCACCTTCAGCACGTCCAGCAGTGGGACGAGGGCGGGACGTGCGGCGAGCCCGCGCAGCACCGACTCTCGCTCGGGCGGGGTGAGTCGGCCGAGACGGCGTCCGGTGCGTGCCAGGGCATAGGCGTCCAAGCCGCGCGCCGCCGACCGCAGGCCGGACCGGGCGGCGAACGGCATCGCGGCGAGGACCGTCTCCAGCCGGGCGGGGACCCGGCGGGGCCAGTCGGCTGTGCCGTCGTCGGCGATGAGGGCGGACACGAGGCCGGCGAGAGTCATCGTGTGCCCACCTCCGCATGGGCCGTGCCGTCGAGTGTCCACTCCGCCTCGGTGCGCCAGCCGCCGAACCACCATCGCTCCAGCAGGACGTGTGCGTCGGCGCGCTCACTGTTGCGACACGTCGCGTGGCTGCCGTCGGGGTCGGTGTAGTCCAGGGCGAGCGTGCGGTCCGTCGGCTGCGTCACCTCGACCTGGATCCGGCGCAGCCCCGCGCGGCCGGTGACCGTCCACGTGGGCAGGCCGATACGGGCACGGAAGCGGCCCACGCCGGCCCAGCCGACGGCCGGCCGTTCTGGACGGCGTGGCCAGCAGCGGCCGTTGCGGCGCAGCCGGAGAAAGACCAGGGGCGGCAGTTTGCGCAGACCGGGGCGCATGGATACGGCCGCGACGATTTCCAGAACGCCTCCGGCGCCGAGGTCGGCGTGCAGCCAGGCCCAGTGGCGGGCGTTGCCGTGACCGTAGATCCGGGCCGAGGCGCCCGGTGCGGCGGTGAGCGTCAGCTTCGTGCCGTCATGGCTGAAGGTGCCGTCGTAGAGGGCCCGCGCGGCCGGGAGCATCTGGGCGGCCGGCAGCAGCGCTCGCCGCCACGACCAGCGGGGAAAGGTGAACAGCGGCTCGTCCGCGGGCCGTTCCGCGAGGTCCCAGCGCAGGGCGCCGTCCGCCGCGGACCCGGTCAGGCGTCCGGGCCGGACGGTGACCCCGTCGGCGGTGAAGCCGGACTCCTCGGACGTCCAGTCGGCCGGACCGAACCGGGCGTGCCGCACCGGGCCGTCCTGGGGAAAGACGGCCGCCCAGCCGTGCGCGTACGGCGGGGATCCGTCGGCCGGCGCGGTCAGTTCGTGATGCAGCCACAGCCCGCTGCCGGAGTCCGGATCGGTGACGGTGGTGTACCAGACCTCCGTACGGCCTGGCTCGCCACGCCAGCGGGGCGCGAGGAGAGCACCGGGATCCTCCCGCCGCGGAAAGCGGAAACTGGCGAGGAACGGCAGGAGTTGGGTGCCGAGGCGGAACCGGAGGGTGCCGGTGCCGATGGGCACCGCGTCCTCGTAGACGGTGTACGGCAGCACGGTCATCGAGGCCACGGGCCTGCGCGGGGTGATGGACTTCCAGCCGTCCAGGGTGAGCCGTCGGCCGTCGGCGGTGAAAGTGATGCGGTAACGGATGCGGCGGCGCGCGACCGGGGAGATCTCCAACTCGCCCCGGGCGTCGGGGTCGTCGGCCCATCCGGTGACACGGATGCGGCCGGTGGCGCGGGCACGGGTGGTTCCGAGGAGCCTGAGGAGGCGGTCCGCCGTGACGGTCAGATCGAGGCGGACCCGGCGGGCGTGGTCCTCGTCGTCGAGCGTGAGCGTGCCGAGCATCGTCTCGCTGAAGCGGGTGCCGCGGGCGGATGCGTCGCCGTCGCTCCCGGCCCTGCGTGCCGCCGTGTCCGTGCTCATCGGGCCTCGCCTTCGTGGATACTCCGGCCTTCAGGCCGGGGAGGAAACGAAACTCCTGCGGAGCAAGGCAGGGAAAGCCGGTTCGCCGCCAGGGCGGACCGGCGTCCACCACCTATCGGCAGACACCCGTTGCTCACACGGGAGTTGATACGATGTGAGGCGTGACGCAGCAGGTCAAGCGGGCTTTCAAGTACCGCTTTTACCCAACGGACGAGCAGGCAGCAGAGCTGTCGCGCACGTTCGGCTGCGTCCGCCTCGTGTACAACAAGGCACTGGAAGAGCGCACTCGCGCCTGGTACGCAGAGCAGCGCCGTATTTCCTACGTGCAGTCGTCCGCCGCGCTGACGCAGTGGAAGAAGACCGAGGAACTCGCTTTCCTTAGGGAGGTGTCCTCCGTCCCGCTGCAGCAGGCCCTGCGCCATCTTCAGACCGCGTTCGCCAACTTCTTCGCCAAGCGCGCCAAGTACCCGCGGTACAAGAGCCGGAAGAAATCCCGGGCGACGGCCGAGTCCACCCGCAGCGCCTTCACGTGGCGTGACGGGCAGCTGACCCTCGCGAAGACGGCGGAGCCCCTGGACATTCGCTGGTCGCGTCCGCTGCCCGAGGGTGCCGTGCCGACCACGGTGACGGTGTCCCGAGACGGTGCGGGCCGCTGGTTGGTGTCCCTGCTGTGCGACGACGTGATCGCTACGGCGCCAGCCACCACGAGCGCTGTGGGTATCGACGCGGGCGTAACCTCGCTGGTGACCCTGTCCACCGGGGAGAAGGTCGCCAACCCGCGGCATGAGCGCCGAGACCGCGCCCGTCTCGCCAAGGCGCAGCGGAAGCTGTCGCGGAAGGTGAAGGGCTCGGCGAACCGGGAGAAAGCCCGGCGTCGCGTCGCCCAGGTCCACGCGCGCATCGCCGACCGGCGCCGCGACTTCCTCCACAAGCTGTCGACTCGACTCGTCCGTGAGAACCAAACGGTCGTGATCGAGGACCTCACCGTCCGCAACCTGCTGAAGAACGGCAAGCTCGCGCGCGCCATCTCCGACGCGGCCTGGACGCAACTGCGCTCCCTGCTGGAGTACAAGTGCGCCTGGTACGGGCGCGAACTCGTCGTGATCGACCGCTGGTTCCCCAGCTCCAAGCTGTGCGGGGCCTGCGGCACGATCGCCGCGAAGTTGCCGCTCAACGTCCGCGAGTGGACGTGTGACTGCGGCACCACGCATGACCGCGACGTGAACGCGGCACGCAACATTCTGGCCGCCGGGCTGGCGGTGTCTGCCTGTGGAGACGGTGTAAGACCTCAACGGGAGTCCTCCTGGACGGGGCGGTCGTCGGTGAAGCAGGAAACCCAGCGGGCGACCGCTGAAAACCCCCGCCTTTAAGCGGGGGAGGAAGTCAAGCGAGAGCCTCCAGCATGATCCGTTCGGTCGCCGTGAGATACCGCTCGGCCGCCCGGCGGGCGCCGGACTCGTCACCGGCCGCCACCGCGTCGACCACCGGCTCCAGGCGTCCGTGGGCCACCTGTGGGTCCTCGAACGGTGCCCGGAGTGCCGCGCGCACGGGCAGATAGGCGTTGAAGAGGGTGTTGGTCAGCAGGACGTAGACGCGGTTGCCGGTGGCGCGTGCCAGGGCGCGGTGGACCTCGATGTCCGCGAGCTGGACGGCGTCGGCGTCCGCCGCCTCCGCCACGCCCGCCAGGAGGGTGCGAAGCTCCGCACGCTGCCGGTCGGTGGCGCGGGCCGCGGCGCGCTGGGCGATCAACGCGCCGATGTGCCGCCGCACTTCGAAGACCTCGCCGATCCAGTCGGGGCTGTGCCGCACGAGCATGGGCAGCAGGTCGGCGCCGCCCAGGCGCAGGTAGTCCCGTACTCGGGTGCCGACACCGTGCCGCGTCTCCAGGAGTCCGGCCTGCGCCAGACGCCCGAACGCGTGCTTGAGAGTGGTGCGTGTGACGCCGTAGCCGTCAGCGAGCGTGCGTTCAGGCGGCAGATAGCTGCCCGCCGGGTGCTGTCCGGTGAGGATGCCCTCCCGCAGGCGGCTCTCCAGGACATCGACGATGGTTTCGCGGGGCAGTGCCTCCACACAGTCCTCCCGGTGGCTCAGTGGCTGATCCACTCAACCAACGTCTGCCTCCGGAGTCAATGGACATGACAATGGGATCTTCTCCGGTGGAGGCCGAGTCCTGCCCGCCCGGCGTGACCGCTCCGCGCTTGGGCCGAGCCGGGTCAGGCGGCGGCGGAGGGGCGGATGTTCTGGTTGAGACGGAAGAGGTTCGTGGGGTCGTACATGTCCTTCACCCTCACGAGCCGCTCGTGCACCGCGTCGGGGTACGAGGCGCGCACCTTGTCCTCGGCGGCGTCGCCGGTGAAGTTGACGTACATCGCGCCGTCACCGTGGTGAGCGATGTCCTTGCGGGCCTCGCGGGCCCAGGCGACATGCGCGTCGAACCCCGCCGGGCTGTGAGAACGCGCGATCACGTTGCACAGCACACCCGGCTCTCGCTGGGTGAACGCCGTGGCATCGGCCGGGACGCGGCTGAAGGCGCCGCCCAGTTGGTGCAGATGCAGTTCGCTGGACGGCGTGGGCGTCCCCATGTGGTGGCGGAGCACCGCGTCGATCGCGGCGTCGGACGGCTCGATGAAGGCGGACGTGAAGTAGTTGTGCGCCCCGGCTTCCCACAGCGGGTCGAGCAGGGACTGCATGCCCGTGTACGGCATGGGGCCCATGACGTCGGCGATCGGCGTGGCCAGTGTGCGCAGCGGAGCGACCGCCGCCTCGCCGGCCGCGGGGCTGCCCGCGTACATCCCGGCCAGGACGACGACTCGTGTGCCGTGGACCTCGGGCGGCAGGAAGGGCAGCGGGGGTGCGGTGGTGAGGTTGACGAGTGTCGTCAGTTCGTCGGGCATGCTCCCGATCAGGTCGCGCCAGGCGGTGATCACCTGCCGGGCCTGCGCGAGAGGGTAGACGATCAGGCCGGCCAGGACCTGCGGCCCGACCGGGTGCAGCTGGTATTCGAGCGAGGTGACGACACCGAAGTTTCCGCCGCCGCCGCGCAGGGCCCAGTACAGATCGGGGTGTTGCCGTGCGTTCGCGTGGACGACGCGTCCGTCGGCGGTGACGACCTCTGCCGCTGTCAGGTTGTCGCTGGCCAGGCCGTGGCGGCGCAGGAGCCAGCCCACTCCGCCGCCGAGGGTGAAGCCGCTGATGCCGGTGGTGGAGACGAGGCCACCGGTCACGGCGAGGTTGAAGGCCTGGGTCTCATGGTCGAGGTCGCCCCAGGTCATTCCGGCCTGGGCGGTCACCCGGCGCCGTACCGGATCGACGAAGGCGCCCTTCATCGGCGACAGATCGATGACGATGCCGCCCTCGCAGGTGGAGAACCCGGCGATGCTGTGAGCGCCGCCGCGCACGGCGACGAGCAGGTCCTGGCTGCGCGCGAACTCGACGGCGCGGATGACGTCCGCCGTCCCGGCGCAGCGTACGATCAGGGCCGGACGCTTGTCGTGTGCGGCGTTCCAGACCGCCCGGGCCCGGTCGTAGGCGGCGTCGCCGGGGCGTACGACGGTGCCGCGCAGGTCCGCCTGGAGTTCGGCGAGGGTGGCGTTGCCCAGGACGCCCTGGATCGTGTCGGTCGACATGGTCGGCTCCTCGGGTGCGTGCTTGCGCTGATACCGAGGACCGTAGGCAGCGGCTCTTAGCATTGGCTCAGCAGTCGCTTTGCCCGGTGGGCACCGCGGGCAGCAGGCGTTGCAGCGCGGCGCGGCCGCGTGTGTCGCCGAGTCGGCCGAAGAGGCTCTCGGCGCGGGCGGCCCGCCTCGTGGCGGCCTCGTGGTCTCCTGCCTGCCAGTGCAGCTGGGCCAGCATGAGAGCGGCCCATCCGGCGGCCGCGGTCGACCCGGCCAGGCGCTCCAGCCGCTGCGCGCGGGTCAGCAGCGTGCGGGCCCGTGCCGCATCACCCGCCTCGCGGGCCACGATGCCCAGGTGGAGCAGGCCGTTGGTGGTGCCAGGAATGTCGTCGGTCTCCTCGAAGCCCGCGAGGGCGCGGGCGAGGGTGTCGTGCGCGCTCGCGATGTCGCCGGCGGCCAGGTCCAGCAGCCCGAGGCAGCTCAGCGTGATGCCTTCCTCGCGGCGGTCACCCAGCCGGCGTCTGATCGCGAGCGCGGTGTCGAGGTACTCCCTCGCCGCGTCGAAGTCGCCCGTGCCGCGGTGGATGTTGCCGAGTGTGTTGAGGGCCAGGGATTCTCCGTGCGGGTCCGCGAGCCCGCGGAAGTATTCGACGCCGCATGCGGCCGCTTCCTTGGCGGTGCTCGGGTCGCCGGACAGCCTGGCCGCCCATGCCAGGTTCGTGAGCATGTGGCCGCGTGCGCGCAAGGGGCCGACCGCGCGGCCGACGAGCATGGTCTCCTCGAACAGCAGCGCCACGTTGCCCGCGTCGTCTTCCTCGACGGTGTAACCCGGTGTCATGACAGGGAAGAACGGCCCTGTGACCGGTGCGACCTCCTCCAGCAGCCGCAGGCCCTCCCGGCAGGCCTCGCGGGCCGCCGTGCCCTCACCGCGGCAGACGGCCCACACGCCCTCCAGGTGCGCGACGCCGGCGAGGACGGACGGCAGGCTCGACCGACGGGCGAGCGTACGGGCACGGTCGAGGGCGGTGCGGGCGCGATCCCACGTACCGCGCATCCAGAGCAGGACCGCCTGTTGACAGCAGGCGTGCGCCTCGGCCGCCGTGTCCGCTCGGCGCTGGTGAATACGGACGATCTCGCCGGCGATGTCGTCGAGCGGTGCCTGGTCACCGAGCCGGATCGCCAGCACGGCCCGCCCCATGAGCGCCTGCGCCCGCTGTGGTGTCGGCTCCGGCGCGGCGGCCAGTGCGTCCTCCAGCCAGCGCCGCCCCTCGGCGAGGCGCCCGCGCTCCAGCCAGAACGAGCGCAGCGCGACCGCCAGGCACAGCGCGCTGTCCGGCTGGTGGCGCAGGTACGAGCGCAGGGCGGAGCGGAGATTGCTGTAGTCCGCCTCCAGCTCCAGTGACGTGCCTCCGGCGACCCCGGCGGCGGGCTCACGGTCGCGCGCCTGGGCGAAGGCCAGGTAGAACTGCCGATGCCTGGCCTCGATGGCCATGAGCTCCCCGCTGGCCCGCAACAGCTCCATGGCGTACTGCCGGATGGTCTCCAGCAGTCGGTAGCGGACCTCGTGCGGCCCGTGCTCCACCCACACCAGGGATTTGTCGGTCAGTTGGCCAAGGAGGTCCAGCAGCGAAGCCGGGCGGGTGCTGTCGGCGCACACCTCCTCGGCCGCGGACAGCGAGAAGCCGCCGGCGAAGACGGCGAGCCGGCGGAACAGGCGCTGTTCGTCGTCGTCGAGCAGCCGGTGGCTCCATTCCAGTGTCGCCAGCAAGGTCTCCTGCCGGGTCACGCCGTGCCGACTGCCCTGGCTGAGGAGAGCGAGGGCGTTGTCGAGCCGGTCGGCGATCTGACCCGGAGCCAGTACACGGACGCGGGCCGCGGCCAGTTCCAGCGCCAGCGGCATCCCGTCGAGCCGGAAACAGATCTGTGCGACGGCCTCCGCGTTCTGTGCGGTCAACCCGAATCCGGGTGCAGCGGCGGCGGCCCGCTCGACGAACAGGCGCACGGAAGGGAACCGGCCCAGGTCGGCCAGGGCGGGCAGCCGGCTCGGGTCGGGCAGGCCCAGAGACGGCACCCGGAACGTGCGCTCGCCGTAACTGCGCAGTGGCTCCCTGCTGGTGGCCAGCAGGGCGACGCCCGGACAGTGGGCCATGACCTGCGAGGCCAGGGCGGCGCACGCGTCGACCAGATGCTCGCAGCTGTCCAGCACCAGCAGCATGTCCCGGCCGTGGAGCTGTGCGATCAGGGCCTGTCGTGCCCTGTCGGACGGCGGCAGCTGCACTCCGGTGGCAGCGGCGACCGCCTCGGCGAGAAGGTGCGGCTCGGTCAGGGCGGCGAGGTCCACGAACGCCGCGCCGTCGCGGAAGCCCTCGGCCCGGCGGGCCGCCACCGCGAGGGCGAGCCGGGTCTTGCCGCAGCCACCGGCTCCGGTGAGGGTCAGCAGTCCGCCCCGCCCGAGCGACTTCTCCACGTCGGCGATCTCGCGCTCGCGGCCGATGAGAACGGTCGCGGGTTTCGGCAGCGGAGGCCGCGGACGTGCGGGCCGCTGCCGGTCGGTCTCGACCGAGCCGGCCAGCAGCGCCCGGTAGAGGCTACGTGTCTGCGGGTCGGGGTCCGCTCCGGCTCCCCGTTGGAGCGCGTCGCGCAGCCGCTCGTACGCCGCGAGGGCCTCCCGGCGCCGGCCGCCGTCGGCCAGTGTCCGCATCAGCGCCCGATGGCCGGGCTCGTCCAGGGGTTCTCTGGCGGTCAGGGAACCCAGCACGTCGAGGGCCTCGGCCGTACGGTGATCGCGCTCGAGCGCTTCTGCCAGTTTCAGTTCCAGGACCGTCCGTCGCCTCCGAAGCGCCTCGGCCGCTTCCGCGACCCAGGCCTCGTAACGGTCCTCGGGCAGTAGCTCACCCTGGGCCAGAGCGAGTGCCGCACGACAGTCCGCTTCCGTGCCGCTGCCGGTGGCCCGCCGCATCGCCTCGTCGAGTTCGTCGACGTCGATCCGGACACCGCCGCCGAGCCCGAGCAGCACCATGTCATCGCGCAGTACGACGATGTCCTCCGGCGCCCCCGCCGAGGCCAGGGCACGGCGCACGGCATGCAGCACCTGGTGCAGGTTGTTCGCCGCCGCTGTGCCGTCGAGGTCCGGCCAGAACAGGTCGTAGATCTTCTCCCGGTGCACCCGGTGACCTGGTGACAGGCAGAGCACCTTCAGCAGACTCCGGGCCTTGCGCAGCCGCCACGCCCCGGCGGCGACCGGACGGTCCCCGACCGTCACGAACAAACCGCCAAGGAGCCGGATGCGTACGTCATCGGCCATGGCTGCTGCCCTCACGAGCAGGCTCACCAACTTCCTTAATCATCCCTGGTGTTGCGCATGTATGGTTGCGTGCATGGAGTTGCTGCGTATATCGACGGCCGCGAAGCGTCTCGG
>NZ_JBITGJ010000086.1:0-33272 GCF_044456925.1 Streptomyces sp. NPDC050743 | reverse complement strand
TACTCATGTTGCTCTTGCTACTCACTACCTGTGACTGCTTCCTCCGGGACCATCCGTCCCAGTATCAAGCTGTCCGGCCGGCAGGGGGAACCTCACGCTGATGCTCACATGAGGTAGGTGTATCCGACGGTCGGTTCGTGTCGCCGGCCAGGCCAGTGCTGGCATGGTTCTCCTGGTGGCCCGACCGGGCTTGAGCTGGCCTCCTTCAGCTCTCTTCGGAGAGCGAAGCTCGCAGGGTGTCCAGGGAGAGTTGGCCCTCTGGTGTGTCCGCCAGCCAAAATGTCCAGCCATTGGCTCCAGCACCGACTGCGTTGGCGGCTCCGGAGGGTGTGTCGTGGGCTTGGCCGTCGATGATGATGCGTCCCTGGTCGTCGACGACAGCGGTCTGGTCGTAGTCCTCCCAGGCGGGAGTGAGGACGGTGCCTTCGTTGATCAAGCCGGCGTCCAACAGCTGCGACAGCTTGACTCTGCGGGAGGGGACTGTGCTTGTGGAGCGTTGCGTGGGCACGGTTGCCGTCACCTGGTAGACGGGGTGGTAGGTGGCGTTTTCCAGCTGCAAGAAGGCGTCCCGGACGACCTGCGCCATGAGGGTGCGGCGGGCAGAGAGGAAGGATTCGAACCCCATCGATGGCCAGTCCTCCGGCAGGGCGTGCAGGTAGAGCTGGCGAGCCAGGGCCTCGGGGGGAATTTTTTTGGCGGCCAGCTGCTGGGGCCAGTAGTCCGTTGGCGCCTGGTCGGAGATGGCGATGTTGTCGGTCCATTCCAGCAGTGCCATGTTGGCGATCTGGTTGATGCGCGCGGTCTGGGTGATGCCGAGGGTCTTTTGTAGGTACTTGCGGGGGAAGAGGTGGTGGCGTTCGACGCCCTTGCGGGCGAGGACGGCCGGGTCGAGTCGGGTGCGCACCTTGGTGGTGGACAGCAGGACATCTGCGTCCAGGATGTTCAAAGCCGCGATGTAGGCGAGCAGGGCAGGGGACTTCGCGGCGGAGCTGTTGAGCGCGTTGGGCAGCGTGATGCTCCAGAAGTCGGAGGTGAGAGTCTCGTGGACCACCCGGTCCAAGGCGGTGGTGAAACCGCGCGGATCTGCGGGCTTCAAGTCCCGCAGCAGGGCCAGATCCTGCTCCATCTGGGTTTCCACGGAACCGGAGTAGCGGCCCGTGAGCTGTGCCATGAAGAACCAGCGCGCGATGGTCGAGCGCAGTTGGTCGATGGGGACGGCGTGGTGGACGCGGCCGATGAGCCAGAGCGCGTAGCTGTAGAGGAGCGTGTTCTGACTGGAGATCATCTTCTCGCCGCGGAAGCCGGCGTGCTCTAGGCAGAGGAAGAACTCGTGCCAGTGCTTGAGGTCGAGGACGTGTTCTTGTGCCTGCTGCAGCAGTGCGAAGCGTTCTTCGCGCCGTGCCGGGGACAGTTTGCCGGTGTTGTCGCGGCCTCGTAGGGCGGCGTAGACCTGCTTGAGCACCGCGGAGTCCAGGCCGACGGCGGCGACGACGCGCAGCAACTGGGGCGGCTTGGGCCTGATGTACCAGTTGAAGGGTGACGCGCCTTGGATGGAGGGGACCCGGGATTCTCGGCAGAAGTCCTCCAGAGCGCGCCGTCCGTCTTCCCAGAAGACGGAGGTGAGCGTGAGGATGAAGTCCGCTTGGTCGAGCTTTACGCCTTCACTGTTGATCCGGACGAAGATTTCCGCGACCTGTTCTTCGTCGATGTCGGCCGAGAGCACGACACCTTTGAAGGGGTAGCTCTCGAGGTCGTGAAGGCGGTCGAGTGCATCCTGGATGTAGTCTTCTTCGTCCTCGGCCAAGGGGCGCTTGTCGTTCAGGCGGGCCAGGAAGTCGCGGATGACCTTGCGGCGTCCAGTGGCGGTGTCCCACAGGACGCCGATGTCGGGGAGGTACTCGGGGTCCTTCTCGATCGCCGCGTCCGTGACCGCGAAGGTGGCGTCGGCAGGGCGGAAAGCAAGCCGGATCCGGGTGGAGCGGTAGTCCTCCCTCATGACCGGAGTGCCGGTCATGACGGCGAAGAGGGAGGTGAGGCGCTGCTGGCCGTCGACGATGAGCCGGCGAGCGGCCTCGGGTTTGCTTCCTTCGCCGATCTGCCGGGCGCCGGGTTCGACGCCGGTCTCCCAGAAGAGCAGGTATCCGACCGGGAACCCCTTGTACATGGAGTCGAACAGCTCACGTGCCTTGGCCGGCTCCCATACGTAGGGCCGTTGCAGGTCGGGCAGAGCGATCTCGCCGCGTCGGATGTCGGTGATCAGGTCGGCCACTTGGTGGGTGGTGTCTTTGACCAGCACGGTGGCCATCGACAGGGCCTCCTTTGACGCGGCAAGGACGGGCTACGGAACGGGTTGTTTTGCGGTTTACCGTGGGGGTCAGTCGGCCACAGCGAGGAACGGGCTGGGCTGACCGGTCCAGGTGATGGCGAGTTGTTCACGGGCGCGGGTGGCGGAGACGAACAGCAAAGAGCGCTCACGCTGGAGGTCGCGGGCGTACTGCAGGTGGTCCTCGGCCTTGTCGATGACGGCGTTGGGCTGGGGGACGTAATCGGCGCTGACACCCACGATGGCCACGGCCCGGTACTCCAGGCCCTTGATGCGGTGCATGGTCAGGACGTGGACGCCGGCGTCGGCCGCGGGGGCCTGCCGGGACTGGACGTGCACCGCGCGGATGCCTGCGTGGGCCAGAGCCTGGGCGGCGGCCTCGGCAAGCGCGTTGGTACGGGCCACCACGGCGATTTCGTGGTCCTGGATGCCCTCCTGCTTCCAGCCGCCGATCCGCGCGGCGAGCGCCTGGAGTTCGGCGGCCTGCGTCGGGTATCCGGCGAGTTCGGGGGTGGCTCCTTGGAGGACGGAGCGGTAGCCGCCGAGGTCCTCGGTGCCGTCGTCGAGGTTGTCGAAGTCCTCGCCACCGAGCAGCCGGAGCGAGGCGGCAAGGATTTGGCGGGTGGTGCGGTAGTTGAGGGTGAGCCGCTTGGAGCGGCCGACGACGTCGATGCCGTGGCTGCGCAGCGAGGTCTTGTTGTCGTAGATGCGCTGGTGTGCGTCGCCGACGATGAACAGGTCGTCTTCGCCGGCCGGGACGAGGGCGCGCAGCAGTTTCCAGTGTGCCGGGTGGAGGTCTTGGGCTTCATCGACGACGATGTGCCGGTAGGGGCGGGCGTCGTCGCTCCAACCAGAGGCTATGCGGGCGGCCTGGGCGGCGAGCTGGGTGATGCCCACGGCCTTGTCACGGTCCAGGCGCCGTTCGAATTCCTCGATGAGGCTCCACACCTGGGCGCGTTGCATCCGGTTGAGGCGTCGGCCGCGTCCGGCCCTGCTGGCGGCGAAGTACTGGTCGCGGCTGCGGACATCCTGGGCCAGGACGACCTGCCTCCACTCGGCGTCCAGGAACCGGCCGTCCCAGAGCAGCTTGTCTTGTTCCTCGGCGAGTTCCTCCCAGCGTCTGCGGATCTCGGCGTCGTTGAGGGTGTGAAAGCTCTTGGCGCCGAAGGCGTCCTTGACCGTGCCGTAGGCGACCTTGTCGATGTTGCGGACGTCGACGCGGGCGGTGAGCTGGGTGCCGCCGAGGTCCTCCAGGAGGGAGCGCAGGAGGTCAGCGAGGGTGGTGGTGTAGGTGGTGAGCAGGATGGCCTGGCCGGGGGGCAGCCGGTCGGCGAGGGACTTGACGCGGTGGAGGGCGACGACGGTCTTGCCGGTGCCGGGACCTCCGGTGACGCGTACGGGGCCCTTGTAGGGGGTCTTGCGTTCGGCGAGGGCTCGCTGTGCGGGGTGCAGGAAGACGCGCCAGGCGGACAGCGGCTCGGTCATGATGCGGCTGAGGGCGGCGACGTCGCCGGTGACGACGAAGGCCTCCTTGGTGGCGGGGCGTTCGTTGGCGGCCTCGTAGTCCTGCGTGTCGACCTCGTCCGGGGTGGCGGCGGGGGCGCTGATCTCCTCCCAGACCTTCTGCACGCTCCAGCCGTCGGCGAGGCACAGGATGACGTCGCGGGCGAGTTTGGGCAGGTGCTCGACGAAGCCGAGTATCGCCTCTTCGCTGTGGATCTCGCGCAGGGCCGGGATGATGGCCGGGTTGACGCCGAGTTTCTCGAAGTCGGCGTCGGAGACGTCGGCGAAGACGGAAGGCGCCTGTTCCGCTGCCGTGGGGACGGGTTGGCCGCTGAGGGTGCCGGTGAGGCTGCCGAGGTTGATCACCTCGATGCCACCGGTGACCTTGTTGATGTCGAAGATGATGTTGGAGGCGAGGTCGTAGGCCTCGTCGTGGGGCTTGACCGCCACGAGGTAGTAGATCTTCTGCGAGTGGTGCATCAGCACGGCCCGATAGTTGTCGTTGACCCGTGCGGTGCGCACCCGCGCGTCCTTGGCGCCTTTCGGGGGCTTGAGGTTGAGCCCCTTGGTGTCCTTGTTCTGCTGCATCTTCATGATGAACTGCAGCACCAGAGGCTGGACCGATCCGTCGAGCGCGTCGTAGGACTTGCCGAAGGTGTCCGCCATGATCACTGTCGCCCCGGACATCAGCATCTCTCCAAACGCTCGATCAACTCATCCGCCGTCACGCTCTGCGCGTGCGCCACATGCCATCCCGCCGCCGCGAAGGCGGCGTCGCGGTGCGCGTCTTGGTCGACGAAGACCGCCACCCTGCCCTCGGACCAGGCCAGTTCGGCCTGGAAGGTGCCGTCGTCCCACTCATAGCCGACTTCCGGTACGTCGATGCAGTGCCGGTGCGCCTTCTGGGCGAGCTCGGCCAGCAGTTCCTGCACTTGGGGCGAGGCGTACTCCATGGCCTGGGCCCATGCTTCCGGCAGCTTCTCGGGAGCGCCTGCGGTGGTGGGCAGTGCCCCGGCGAAGAGGGCGACTGTGTGGGGGTCGACCTGATCGGCGGTGGAGACGGCGACCTGCTGGAAGAAGCGCGGCAATTCGTCGGCGCCGCTGGGGACGAGCAGTTGCAGCAGGTTGGACCAGCGCAGCCAGTCCGCCCACCGGGCGCGGTGGTCCGGATCGGTGAGGGTGTCGGCACGGTCGTCCAGCACGGTGAACACCGACCAGGCATGCATGCTGGGCCGCTTGATCGTCGGTTCCGGGCGGTAGTCGAGGAAGCCGACGATGCGCAGTCCGCCGGTGGTGCGGACATCGATCGCGCCGGCGTCCCCGGCCGTCTGGGTGGGCAGCGGGGTCGCGCCGGTCAGGATCCCGGGCAGCAGTTCGCCCAGCTGCGCCCGGGTGACCGGGTGTCGCGAGGTCGTCGCGTAACCGGCCAGCAGCGCCGCTGCGCGCCGCGACCACCGGGAGGGGGTGGGATCGGCGAGGAAGGCCAGCAGCGTCTCGAGGGGATTGCGCAGTGCGGGCTCGAGAATGTCGTCGGCGCCGGTCGCTGCGAGCACCTGTCGGTGCACCTTCTGGGCCGTGGTGAGCAGCGTGTTGCCGACCAGGGGGGTGGACGCGGCTTGGGCTTGGCGTCCGGGGGCGGCTTTGTCGACCGCTTCGGTCCATGCCTTGACGTCTTCCCAGGTGAATTGCCACACGTACGTGCCTGCGGCGCGCAGCGCGGTCCGCTTGGCGGCGTCGTCCGCGATCCGGTTGATGTGTGTGCTGGCGTGGTAGGCGTAGCCGTCCAGGAAGACGGCGATGCGGGTGGCCGGCCCGTCGGTGCGGGTGAGCAGGTAGTCGGGCTCGCTGGGTTCGGTGGTGTGCTGGCGGACGTGGTCCTGCAGCAGCCAGCGGGTCGTGGCGCCCTCGGGCCCGGTGAAACGCAGTTCGTACTCCAGGCCCCGCTCCCCCGCCCGCGGTGTCACGGAGCCGCACTCCTCGGGCCGGCTGCCCCATTTGACGAGGGTGCGCACGAACTGTGCCTCCAGCTCGCTGTCGGCGAGCTGGTCGATGCGCACGCCGGACAGGGTGTCGACGCGGTCGGTGGCCCACTCCTGCAGGAGTTCCTCCAGCAGTTCCTTGGCGACTCGCAGGGAGACGTGCGGGTGCTCGCTGCTGGAGGCGTGCGGCAGCAGGCAGCGGTGGCAGGGCGTGCGCTGCCCCTCCTTTTGGCAGGGGCAGTCGCGCAGCGCGGCGTAGGCGAGGGTGAGCACGTGGTGCAGGACGGCCGGGTCGGCGAGGTGCTCGAGATAGCCGGTGCCGCCGGGCATGGAGTCGTGCAGCACCAAGAACCGGCGGCGCAGGTCCTCGGTACCGGACGGCATGGAGTCCTCGACGATCCGGATGTGGTCGGGCGCTCCGCCGAAGTGCTGGGTGATGCCGAGCAGCAGGGCGGCCTTGAAAGAGGCGAGCTTGGTGTCCAGGTCCATGGAGGAGAACGGCAGCAGGATGCGCAGTGCCTGGGTGGTCAGCTCATGGGCCAGCACCAGGCGGACCACCGGCTCGGCCGTGATGCCGTCGTCGCGGTGACTGCACCAGCCACTGTGGCGTGTGCCGATCCGCTCGGCGACGGGGTCCCAGGCTTGGGGGTGCGCGCCGCGTACGGCGCCGCACTCGGGGCAGGTATCGAAGCCGGGGACCTGCTCTTCGCTGCCCGCGATGGTGTGCTCGGGCCCGGAGCTGGCGGCGGGGCCGAGGTTGAGGGTGCGGATGGTGGCGACGCGGGCGAACTCCACGCCGAACGGCACGCTTCCCCTGCGCCGCCAGGCGCGCAGGCCCTGCGGCTGGTCCGGGTCGATGTCCACCAGGGTGACCATGGCGAAGCGCCGCTGCTCACGTTCGTCGCGTTCGTCGGTGAGCCGGGCGTCCTCGCGCCGCTCACGGGCGGTGACACGCTCGGGCACGAGAACGTTGTGGACCGCGCCGGGGTCGGCGATCCGCGGGGTGCGGCAGCGCGGGCAGGCCGTCACGGCCAGGCCGGTCTCCTCGGTGGCGACGAAGCCGCACTCCGGGCACAGTCGCCACTTGGCGTACGCGGTCTGGCCCTCGCCGGCGGACGAGCCGAGGTCGAGGCCGTTGACGATGTACTTGTAGCCGTCGGTGTGGAAGAAGTTGCCGGGAGCCAGCTCGGCGAGGGCCAGCCGGGCGCCGCGTCCGTACTCGGTCAGCTGCTCCTTGAACTCGCCGTCGCTGTCCTTCCACCACAAGGTGGCGTCCAACAACGTGGCGTCGTCGTGCAGGGTGTAGTTGGGCAGCAGACCGAGGCGGACCATCGCGTTGATGGAGTTCTCCGCGATCAGCGCATCCCGTCGCCTGCGCACCGACGTCTGCTCGGCATACAGCTGGCGGCGTAGCGCATCGCGGTTGGCATCGCCGGTGGCGGTGGCGAGCTCGTCGAAGGCCCGGCCGATCTGCCGCAGCCGGGCGGCCAGGGCGTCCACGCGCTTGCGCCAGGCCGTCGCGGCGGTGGCGACGGCCTGTTCCAGCCCGCCGGTGGCGAAGACCTCAACCCCCTGCTTCGCCACCGGCGTCATGGCGGGGAAGAGCAAGGTGAAGGCGTCGGCGAGTTCAGCGTGCCGGGCCTGGGCGACGTCCAGGAAGCGACGGAACCAGCCGTCCTCGGCAAGACCGCGTCGGAACAGCTCCCCGATCCGCGGCGGCATAGGCCGCTCGGGGATGGCGGTTGCGTCCCACAGACTGCGGTCGGCGGCCCGGTCCAGCAGGAACGCCAGGTACTGGCGGTGCAGGATCTCGGAGGCATCCAGGTAACAGTCGGGCGGAATGATCCGCCCCGCCAGCATCTGCTCGGGGGCGTGTAGGTAGTACTGGTTGCGGGCGCCGCGCGGCACGAAGGTGACAGCGAGCGAGTTGCCGGTGCGGCGGCCGGCCCGGCCGATGCGCTGCGCATAGTTCGCGGGCGCGGGCGGCAGCGAGGCCAGCAGGACCGAGGACAGGTCGCCAATGTCGATCCCGAGTTCCAGGGTGGGCGTACAGGTGAGCACGTTCGGGTCGAAGGCGGAGGCCCGGTGCTTGAACGCCTGCTCGACCTCCTCGCGGCGGGTGCGGGTGAGTGCCCCGGTGTGCTCGGCCGTGAGCACGTCCCCCGGCCGGTCGACCGAGTACAGGTGCCGGTAGTAGTCCTGGGTGTAGTCGCGGTCGTCGGGCACGAAACGTCCGCCGCACTGGAAGCGCAGGCAGGGCGTGCCCAGCCAGGCGGCCTGGCGGCCGGGCGGCACGGTCTGCCGCCAGGTACAGGTGTCGCAGCGCACACCGCAGTCGTTGACGCCCGGGCCTCCGCTGCTGGTGGCGGTTGCCTCATCAGCGAGGCTGTGGATGAGGACATGGCGGGGCCGCAGTGCATAGACAGTGGCGCCGCCGTCGGCCGGGTAGGTCGCCAACACCTCACGCTGAGCGAGGAGTTTCATCGCCGCAGCAACGACGGCTCGCGCTTCCTTGCGGTCGCACCCGAGCACCCGGTGCCCCCAGTCGGCGAACCAGGTGCCGTCGCGGTTCAGGGAGTCGAAGTCGGTCCGTCCGGTCTTACCGGAGATCGGGAAGGTGGGTGCCGCCAGGCCGCGGGGGAAGGCCGGCATGCCGACCGGACGGCCGCCCCAGATCGGCCAGCGCCGGGCACCTGCCTGCTCGATATACGTGCTCAGCCACGGGTGGTACAGGGCGCCACGCAGCCTCATCCGCTCCAGCAAGCCGCTCACGAGGACCAGATAGTCGGCGTCGTCAGCGGGCAGGGTGATCTGCCCCGGCAGACGCTGGTGCATCTCCCGCAGCAGGCCACACACCGCCTCGGGTTCGGGCAGGTACACCTCCGCGGCAGCGGTACGGGTCAACTCCAGCGTGCGGCCCAGACGGGAGCGCAGGCCGAACTCCAGAAGAGTCTGGAAGACCATCCGGCCGTGCAGCATCTCCTCCCCCGCCTCGCTGAAGCTGTCAGAGCCTTCCAGGAGGGTGCGTATCTCCGGGTTGTCGCGCAGGTCCGGCGGCACGATGGAGGCCAATTGCGCCCTCTCGCCCTCCCCCGCGGCCTTGACCACGGCATCGGCGGCGTCGGCGGCCAAATCGTGCACGGCGACGGGCGTACCGGGCTTGAGCTGCGCGGTGAGCAGACCACGGAAGGTGAAGCCGAAGCTGCGGTTGGCGATGAACGCGGCTCGGTGGGTGGCGTCCTGCACCGAGTCGGTGAAGACCAGCAGCTTGCGCTCGTTGCCGGCAAGGCCCCGATCGGAGAACAGCTGGGTGGTGGTCACGGACGCCAACGTGGCGGTCCCCGCGCCCAGGAACCGCATACCGTCGTCCAGCCCGCACGACGGGCACCGGTCACCGGCGCTGGCGGGCACGGGGCCAGGGGGGGTGATGACAGGGACCGTCTCGTCGGTGAGGACGGTGCGCAGCGCCTGGTCCTCCGCATGGAGGTGGACCACCGCCTGCTCCCCGGGCCGGGCGCGCAGCATCCAGCGCACGGCCCGGTTGCCCTGGGCGGAAGCCCGGTAGATCTCCAGCGGCTTGATCTTCAGCTGCTGCCACTCCAGATCCGTTGACAGCGCGGCCCATCCGGAGCGCCCGCAGTGGCGGCAGTAGACCGCGGGCAGGTGGGCCCGGTAGGCCGGTGCGACAACCCCAGCCTGAATGCCACCCAAGGTCGCCACGTCTGCCGCGGCATCGACCTCGGCCGGCGGATAGACAGCGAGGTTCGCGGCATTGGGTGGGGTGTCACCGGTCGGGCCATCGTCGTCGAACCAACGAAAGTGCGGCTCGGGCGTGGCCGCCCGAATGACACGGCGTACCTCACGGACCCACAGTTGGGCTTCCACCCGCAGGAACGGCATCAGCCGACCGGTGTCCGCATCGAGGATGCGCGCCTCCGACACCAGGGCCAGCAGCCGGGTCAGGCCCATCGCGACCAGCGGCATATCGGTGCGGGCTGCCTCGTCCCACGCGGCACCACCGCCACGCTTGGCGAACTCGCGGGCGATGTCGGGAACGGTGACCGGAGTCGCACCAGCGACGTCCAAAAGAGCCTTGATGAGGTTGTGCTTACGCAACGCCAGGCCGAGGGCGATGGGATCGGCATGATCCAGGCCCACGACCAGGCGGGCCAGTTCGTCCAGCGCCGAACGGTCATCGAGGGGATCAGGAACGGCCGCGAGGTCCGCCGGGGTCGGAAGCGGCAGGAGGAAGTCCGGTTCGGCGACGAACTCGGCAGGCGTCTGCCGGTCCTCACCGATCAGGGCGCTGTCCGGGAAGGGAGTGCCGAAGATCTTCTCCGCGAACTCCAGGAGCAGTTCCCGGTCCGACTTCTCCGGACCATTCAGCGTCGCCTCGTCAGTGAATGGGCCCCCGCCGAGCGTGGCGGACGTGGCAACAGGGGTGATGGAGCCGAGGGGGCACTCGGGGCGGGCAGCACGCGTGGCCGCACCAAGACGACGCAGCAGCATAGCCACGTCCGTCCCCTGAGCGCCGTCATAGGTGTGGAACTCATCCAGGACGACGTACGTGAGGGAGTCCGTCTGCCACAGCGGGACGTCGGGGATCCGTTGGAGGAGCAGGTCCAGCATCTTGTAGTTGGTCAGCAGGATGTCCGGCGGATCCGCGCGGATCGCGTCCCGATCGGTGATCAAACGGGTGACGGACGGGTCGCCAGCGAGCGTCGTGGAACCGGTGTCACGTCCGTATGTGGCGGGATCGTTCCCGTCCTCGTCCTCGGCAGGGCGACCGGAGGTGCCGCCGATGTAGATGCCGGCAGTAACGTCCCTCAGGGCGGCGTTCTCGGTGAGCAGTTCGTCGATACGCCGGGCCTGGTCATCGGCAAGAGCGTTCATCGGGTAGAGGAGCAGCGCTTTGACGCCCCTCTGGCCAGCGGCGCGGGCGCGAGCACAGTGATCCAGGATCGGCATGAGGAACGACTCAGTCTTCCCGGATCCAGTACCCGTAGTGACGATGGTCGGCTCGGGGGTGTGACCGTCCTTGGTGGAGAGGCGCCGCCAGGCAGTGGCCTGGTGGGTGTAGGGCTTGAAGCCCTTCGGCCACCAGTCCAAGGCCTTCTCCCAGCCAGGCGCGGCCTCGCGAAACGGCGTACGCACCCGAAGGTAGGGACCGCGAAAGAGTCGGCTCTCCGGCCGTTCGAGGAACGCCTCGAGTTCGTCGCGGACGTCGTCGTCGGCGAGCGCGAAGCTCGTCGTCAGGTACGCGGCGAGGGCACGACGCAGATCCTCGACGGCCAAAGAGGGAAGCATGGTGGCTCGTTACCTGCTTTCCGGGATGGCAGGGGTGCGGAACGAGTCGGTGGCGAGGAGGTTGCCGTGGTCGCCGTGCTCGGCGGCGTATGCGGCGTAGTCGCCGTACTCGCCAGCCAGAAGGCGCGCGGTGAAGTCGGCATGAGCACGCTTCATTTCGGCTTCCCGGTCGGGCTTCACCCAGCTCTCGGGTATGGCAGGTGTGGGATCACCATTGCGGGCAGCCTTGACCCACGCCCTGACGATCTCGGTCTCCTCCTTGGTCTGGCGGATACCGACGTTGTGAGTTGCAGCGCCGATCTTGTGGCCGTCTGGAGCGAAGAACATCTCCCACTCGTACTTGCGCAACACAGCAAACTGCGAGCGATACATCGCGCACAGCTGCTCAGCGGTCAAGCCGAGCATGACTGCGACGATCGCGTCGATCTCCACCAGGGCCTTCCGGCGGTCGCATTCTGTGCGTAGCGGCGTCGCACGAGACCACGCGGCATCGACCTCCTCAATGCCCGGACGGGTCGAAGCCGGGTCCGTCCACCGGTCCTTGTGCCACGCATGATCGAATAGCTCCTCCCAGAGCGGCGCGTAGTCCCGGGTGAGGCAGTTCAGACGCAGGGTGCGGAGAAGGAGGGGCGCAGCGAGAGGGTGGCCAAGCGGGGCGGGAAAGCTCCGGGCCAGCTCAATGTTCACCTTTGACGAACCGGATACCTTGACGAGGTAGTCGAGCGGCAGCGATGCCCAAAGCCCCCCCGTGATGGCAGTGTCGCGCCTGGCAGCGTATGCCAGGGTATGGACGGCATCCACATGAGTTGGGCCAGGCGGAAGCAGCGCAGCATGCAGCCCTCGCTCTAGCTCCGACGAAGTCATGCGTCGCCAAGCGACCCGAAAGTATTCAGTCGCGGGCCGCTCTCCCCACGACCGAACAACTGCCGAAAACTCCTCCCGACATACACGCATATAGTTTGTACGCGGCAACATAAATTCTGGCAGACTTTCCAGCGGAATGTAAGAGTAGTCCTTATTCGACCTACAGTCCTGATTGGGCTGCTTATTATAGGGATTACCTACAGTAAAATGTGGCCCCTGGAGAACGGCCTCTGACCAGGACTGCGGGAATCCAGTCTGCCACTTAATCACCCCATCCTCTTTCGCGTTTTTCTCATTCAGTGCAGACGTCCACCAAAATTTAGCATCACTCAGGCGATGCGGAAATCCAGAAATGATTTCCAGCGCCTCATTGTCGTCGGCCGTCAACGGGCGCATCATCCTAGCCGCAAGGGGGTCGGTCCCCTTTGCGTCAATCAAGGCCGCCCAGCCCATGAGGATAGACTCGTTGACCTTTAGGATGCGCTTCGCATGCGGCCTGACATCCCAACCCCCAGTTATATACTGAAGGCCGGGAATATCGCCATTCCCGTCATGCTCCAGAGAGCGCTTGATAGTGTCAGGAATGAACACCCAACTCATATTCAGAAACTCCGGCCTTCGCGGGGCTCCATAAATATGGATTCCATACTCGAAGGTATGATGCACCTCATCAAATAGGCGCGCTTCGTTTCTGAACTGAAAATGTCTACGCAGTCGCCGATACGCGGCGGCTCGCAGTTTTCCGGCATTGGGATCAGTAAAGTGCGCTTCCGGATGCAGCAGGCCAGCAACTCCTTCTTCAGCAAGATTTCGCCAAACCCGCTCCATAAAGTTCATGTAGAGGTTTGTGCGCAGTCCGTCAAGTACGGCGTGCTCGACTGGAGACCGAAGTATGACGGTCAATCCCGCCCATGAACTAAGGTCCCCAAGGTATTTTTGCATGGCCGCAGGGTTAGCGAGGACAGTCGTACGTCTCTCGCTTTTGACTTTTTCTGCGGCCTTCTCCGTCAGGCCGAACCAAGGATCGGATTCTGCAAGCGCAATATGATCTTCCCAGTCGAGCCGCACCCACGGTGGGTTACCTACCTGCAGGTCGAATCCACCACGCTCAAAGACATGGGCGAACTCCAGCTCCCAGTGGAAGAAGCCCTCTCGGCGGCTTATGACGTCTACCTCGGCCAGCCAGGGGAAGTTCAAGGCAACCGTCGGGAGGTCGGCGCACTGGCTCAAGAGGCGGTCGTTGTCGTCGTCGATTCCGAGCTGCTCAAAGTCGCCTGTATCAGCGAAGAGGCCAAACGTGTCGTCGTGCCCCGCCCCACCACCGTGTCGGCCACGTGCCTTAGCCTTCGCCGGCGGCACACCCAGCACGGCCTCGCAGAAGGCCAGCCACTCGTCCATAGTTGGGGGCTTCGGCGTGTTTGGCTGACCCACAGGCCAGAACCAGAAGGCACACCACGTGTCCATGACCAGCTTCAGTCGGCCAAGCGGCGATCCAGGTGCCCGCAGGGCATTCTCGACCTGTTCACGAGATACCGCTCCGGACGAGCGCGGGAGGTGCTGGTCTTCTGGGATCTGCCAGACTTCGATGTCGCGACGAATTTCACGCTCGGAGACGATGAGGCGGCGGCGGCCTAGCTCCCAGAGCCGCTCTGCACGGGTGGCGAGTGCCAGCAGCCGCTTGGTCTGAGAGGCAGAGGGGGACTTGGTGATCTCCTTGGACCAGGCGGCAAGCGCTTCGCGCTCGTGGTTGGCCAGTTCCTTGACCTGCTTGGCGTCGGCTACCGCGCCCCAGCCCTTGGCTGGCAGCAGGAAGTGGTGAATGTCCCTGCCTGCATGGAATTCGCCGTTCTCTCCGCCGGTGCACAGCGGTCGGTCGTTGGGGGCGGTGGTGAGCCATGCCTTCTTCTTGAGCGCAGCGGCGTCATACACTGCCCGCCGAGCCCCAATCAGGGAGTTGCCGCGTCGCAGGTGCATGCCGAACCACGGGGCCTTGAGGCCCTCGTGCATGGCGTTGAGCCACAGCGAGACCTCGGCCAACTCCACGGCCGTTTGGTTGAGGTCGACGCCGTAGCAGTTGTGCAGGGCCAGGTAGGCCTTGGTCTTCTGCAGCTCCACCTCGTACCGGTCAGGCGGCAGTTGCTCGCCGACCTCGGCCATCCGCCGTCGCAGATATTCCGCGGCAAGCTGGTTGATGGCCTCGTTGAGGAACGCGCCCGAGCCCAGGGCGGGCTCGCAGACCGTCAGTTCGAGGATCTCGCGGGCAGTGGTGGTCTTGCCGTCTTGGTCGAGGAGTTCGGCCAGGGCGTGCTTGACTGTGCTGCGGGTCAGGACTTCCGGCGTGTAGTACGACGCCGAGCGCTGGCGCTCGCGGCCCGACAGGCGGAAGACGAACGAGCCCTTCTTGTGCAGGACCCGCTTGAGTACGCCGGTCAGCTCGTCCGGACGCTTGACGAAGACCTCTTCGTCGTAGTTATCCGCGTCCCTCACCGGTACGACCCATGTGCCGGCAAGCCCGTCCGAGTCCGGCTTCGCAACCTCGTAGAGGTCCTCGGCAGCGAAGAACCCGGTATAGGACATCAGCCCCTCATACACCGCGCCGAGCTGGTTGATGCCGAGCTGTGCGTAGGAGATGAAGCCCTTGCCGGTGGCGCCACCCGCCTTGGAGCCGTTCTTCTTGCCCTGGGTCAGCATGAGGAGGTTGAGCACCCGCCAGAGCACCTCGTTGCGCAGCCTGGTGTCGATGTGCTCGCCGTCGATGTTGACGGAGCCAATCAGCGGAGTCGCGTCGGCTTTGAACAGGTCGCTGCGCAGGGCCTCGAAGCGGAGCCCGTCCACGTCCGAGACGGTCTGGGCCGCGGCGGTCTCCTCCTCCAGGGCACGGTGGCCCTGGTCGACGAGGCGGAAGAGCAGGTCCAGAGACTCGTAGAAGTGGAAGCCGTCCCGGGATTCCTCGGGTAGGTCGTAGGAGACGAGCTCTCCCAGGCGCGCCAGTCCGTAGCCGTCCTGGTAGGCGTCGTTCTTGGAAGGGAGGATGCCCAGTTCCGGGCGGGCTTCTGCGTAGAGGAGGAAGAGAATGCGGTACAGGTAGCGCAGCGACTCGCGCGAGAGCCGGGTGGCAAGCTCGCTGCTGTCGCCCAGCTCGGCCGGGTCTGCTCCCTGCTCGGTGATGCGGGTGAGGAGCTCCTCGGCGATCAGCTCGATCGAGCGCCGCAGGCCCTCGCGCAGCTCTTTGGAGACACCGACGGCGTGCTTGCGGCCCTTGTCGACCAGGCTGTCCAGGAAGCCGGCAACGCCGCCCGCGGGCAGTAGCGACTCGGCGCCGAACAGGGCGGAGATGGCCTCCAGTTCCTCGCCGTCGGCGGAGAGGTTGCGGTCCAGGGCCTCGTCCACGCTGACGGCGAGGAACCGGCCCTCGTGCCAGGCGGTACGGTCGGCGAGCAGCAGTGAGCCGCCCGCGAGCAGCAGGACGAAGCGCGGAGCGTAGGCGTCTTCGCAGCCGAAGAGGAAGGTGACGGCGTCGGCGGCGCCGGTGATCTGTTGCTTGCCGTCGAGGGCGATCGCATCCAGCAGGAGGGCGCCGCCGTCCTCGGGGTCGGCGATGAGGAGTTCGGCGTCGGTGCTCCAGGTGACGTCGAGGGCGACCAGTTCGGTGCCGCCGGGCCTGGTCATCGCGAAGGCGACTGGTACCTCGCGGGCCTTGTCGGCGTGGATGACCTCGAAGACCGTGCGGTGTAGGCGCGTGTGGGCGCCCTTCTGAGGCTCGGGCTCCGGCGTCTGCGACGTGTCGGGGGTGACATAGGCGAGCGCGGCCAGCAGGCGGTCGTTGAGAGCGCGCAACTCAGCGCTGTCGGCGGTCTCGGACTCGGTGATGCGGACCTTGGCCTTGAAATACTCCCGGCCCAGTCCCTTCACGCCGGAGCGGGACGACGGTGTCCCGGTCCGGTCGGCGGCAGCCCAGCGCTTACGCAGGTCGGTGAGGTCTTTGGTGAACAGTTCGGCGAGGTAGTGGGCGGAGATGTACTCACCGCGGTTGATGATCGCTTCGAATGCCACGGTGTTCACGCGCCCTTCTGCTCGGTGCCGACGGCCGGGACCAGGACCCCGATCACCCGGACCATGGATTCGCCTTGGGTGGCCAGCTGCTCGATGAGCTGTTCGACCTCTATCGCCGTCTTCTGTACACGCTGTTCGGCGTGGCGCCGGCGGACGCCGGTCGCCTGTTCGTACGTCGACTCGCTCGCGATGCGCCAGGCCGCCAGCCGCTTCTCGTACTCGTCCAGCTGCTCGAGCAGCGGTTCCTCCTGCACGGCCTGCAGCTGCGCCATGTGCGCGCGCATGGCCTCGACCGCCGCAGGGACGAGTGCCTGCAGGGCGGTGCGGTCGCCGGTGAAGGGCCGGTTGAGCATCTTGGGCTTGACCCCGGCCCGCTCCAGGACGCCGACCAGGTCGTCATCAAAGCGGGGTGTGCCGGTGTGCAGGCCGGTTACGCAGGACCAGGCCAGCACGGTGGGGTGGCCTTTTGCGTTGGAGTACATGCCCTGCATCAGGAAGACGGGCTCGGGCACTTGCGCGGTGATGACGGGTGCGGTGTTGCGGGCGAGGCGGACGAGGATCTTGTCGGTGAGCCACTCCACGACCGGGTGCTGGTCGGTGAGGTAGCTGACGTCCGGCCAGCCGGAGGTCTCGGTGCGTTCCTGCTTGGTGATGGCGCCCTTGCTGCGGTTGCCGCTGAGTTCGCGTGCTCGGTCCAGGCGCTGCTGGGCGAAGCCCGCATCGAAGGTGAGGCGGAGCTGTTCGAGGACACGGCGCTCGTCGAGGTAGGACTTGGGCAGCACGAGCAGGCGGCGCTGCAGTTCCCGGTCGGGGGTGAAGACGAGCATTTCGGGGTGGTCAGGGTCCCAGCGCTTGTCGATCTTCTGTTCGGGGTTGCCGTACACCTCGGCGAGCGCCTCCTCGACGAAGGCGCGGGTGGAGGCGAACAGCTGCGGCACCCGGTAGTCCTCAGCGTCACCGGCCGGGGTGTGGCTGGCCATAAACAGCTCGAACGGGTCGGACGTCTCATCCGGCAGCACGGTGTCGAAGGAGGCGCCGGAGGCCAGGCCCTCCATGATGGCGGCCTTCTCGGCCTCCTCATCCCTCAGGCCGAGGATGGAGGCGGCCTCGCCGAGAGTGCGGTGGACCTCGTCCTCCCGGTCCAACAGCCGCTTGGAGACCTTGCGGTCCGCCGACGGGTCGTCGGGGTCCTCGTTCTGCAGGAGCAGGAGCAGGGCCCGGATCTCCGGGGAGTGCTGCTGCCCGTAGCGGTCGATGCGGCCGTTGCGCTGCTCAATGGTGATCAGCGACCAGGGCAGGTCGTAGTGGATCATCTGGTGGCACTGCCGGTGCAGGTTGACGCCCTCGGCGGCGATGTCACCGGTGAGCAAGACCCGCAGGTCGCTGCCGGCCAGGGAGAAGTCCTTGACGATGCGCTGCTGCTCGTCGTCGGAGAGGCCGCCGTGCAGCTGGCGGACGGCGCCGGTGAGTTTGGTGCCCTGGGTAAAGCCGAGGGCGGCCGGCAAGGCGTCCTGGAGCATCCGCAGGGTGGCGCGGCGCTCTGAGAAGATCACGACGCGGGTGTCCGAGTGCGGGCCGACACCGATGGTGTTCTTCAGCTCGTCGACCAGTTGCTGGAACTTGCTGGCCTGCTCCACCTTCACCTCGGCGGCCAGCTCGCCCAGCGTGACGAGCGCGGCCCGCTCACGGGCGCGCTCCTGGGGGTTCTTGGCGCCGTCGATGGAGTCGATCCGGTTCTGCACGGTCTCGGCGAGCGCCTCGTGGGAGGAGAGGAACGCCTTCAGCAGCGTGTACGGGAAGAGCCGGGCGCCCGTGCCGGTCACGGGGGCGGGTTGTCCGTCCTGCGGGTTGATCCACACCTTGTACAGCTCGTCGAAGACGTGCTGCTCGGCGGCCGAGGCCGTGCACTCGATGGACATCGGTTTCTTGCGGGTGGCCCATTTGTGGCCGATCTCCGCGGAGACGTCCGGGGACATCTTGTGTCGGCGGATGTAGAGGTGCTCCAGCTGCTTCTCGTCGTAGTCGCTGGTGTCGGGGATGGCGGTGGGGTCCAGCAGGCTCAGCAGCTCGCCGAAGGACGCCCGATCGCCGTTGTGCGGGGTGGCGCTGGCGAGTATGAGGGCGTCGGTCTTGGGGGCGAGGAGCTGGGCGAGGCGGTTGTTCTTGGTGCCGGTGTTGATGAGTTTGTGGGACTCGTCGATGACCACGGCGTCCCAGTTCACCTGCATGAGGTGGCTGCGCCAGCGGTCGGAGCGGAGGGTGTCGATCGAGATGATCGCCCGCTTGTAGTAGGAGAAGGGGTTGCGGCCGGCCGGGATGCGCTGCTTGATCTGTTCGATGCCCGCGGAGTCCAGGCGTACCAGGGGGATCGCGAAACGGGTCCACAGTTCGTGCTGGAACTGCTCCAGGATGTGCTTGGGCGTGACGACCAGGATGCGTTCGCCGCGGCCGCGGCGGATCAGCTCGGACAGCAGCAGGCCGACTTCCAGGGTCTTGCCCAAGCCGACCGCGTCGGCGATCAGCAGCCGGGGGCGCAGGCCCCGCAGTGCGGCCTTGGCGGGTTCACGCTGGTAGGCGAGGTCGTCGACGAGGTGGGTGCCGACGGTGGCCAGGCGCTGCTCGGACAGCGGCAGCGGGGTTTTGCGGATGAGCGCGTCGATGAAGAGCCGGGAGCGACGGCACTCGGGCGAGTCGTCGACGACGAGTTCGGTGTCTTCGGGGCGCAGGGGGGTGACCTGGTCGAGGTCGGAGTGGGCGAAGAACACCGCGCGCTGGTCGCGGACCAGGGGGGAGGTGCCGCGCACATCGAGGCGGGTACCGTCCTTGGCCGTTTCGGAGACCTCGACGACCAGCCAGTCCTCGTCCCTGGCCCTCACCTGCATGCCAGGGGCGAACTTCGCAGCGCCTGCCGCGTCCTCTACGGCGGTCATCACCGGCGTATCTCCTTGATCGTGCGGAATTTCGATGGTCAGCGTGGCCGCTTCGGTTTGCGTGGTTTTCGCGGCTGTCGCGGCGTGGGAGGTTTCGGCGGTTTGGGCGGCCTGGGTCGTTTGACTGCCAATGGCATCAGTGCTCAACCTCCGTAGTCACCGCGCCGCTTGTTGATCCGGCCGCGCCAACGTTCGCTCCAGGGGTCGTCCTGCTGCGGCGGTATCGGAGGATCCGCCGCGGGCGTCTGCGTGAGAGGCCGGCGTTCCGGCTTTCTGGGTGCGGGCGGCGCGGGCAGCGAAGGGGTGGCGGGCGGCGGATCCAGCGGGGCTGTCTGCCGCTCCAGGACGTCGGTGAGGAACGCCTTCGGCAGCGGCGGGTAGGCCTGGCTGCCCGTGGGCATGCCCTCTTCCAGCAGCCGCTCCATCGCCTCCTCGAGGACGTCGTGGGCGGTGGGCCGGTCCTCGGCCTCGTAGGCCAAGGTGTGGGTGACCAGGTCGTACAGGCGCCCTCGCGGCATCCCGGTGAGGTCCGGGGCGACGTCCAGGGTCCGCTGGGCCACCACCTGGGCGTGGAAGGGGGGATGCCCGGTCATCGCCTGGACGAGGGTCGCCCCGAGGCTGTAGACGTCGGCGGCCTCGCTGGCCTTGCGTGAGTCCTTCGCCTGTTCGGGGGCCATGTAGGCGAGCGTGCCGAGGGCCGCGTCGGCGGTGGTCAGGCCGGTTGCGCCTCCGACGTGCGAGATGCCGAAGTCGATGACCCGCACTCCGTCTCCTGCGACCAGCACGTTGCTGGGCTTGAGGTCACGATGGAGCAGCCGGACGGAGTGAATGTGCATCAGGGCGTCGGCCAGGCCCGCCGCGAGCCACCACGCGCCCAGCTCGCTGACCGTTCCGTGCCCCTCGATGAGGCTGAGCAGCGAGGGGGCGTGGACGTACTCGGTGGCGATCCAGGGCTGCCCCGCGTTCGCGTCCGCATCGACCAGGGCTGCGGTGTGAAAGCCGCCGACGCGGCGAATCGCCTCCAGCTCCTGGGCGAAGCGGGCACGGAAGTACGGGTCGTCGGCGAGCGCGGCCTTGATGACCTTCACGGCAACGGAGCGCGTCGAGCGGTAGCCGAGGTAGACGACGCCCATCGCCCCCTGACCGAGCCTGCCGGTCAGCCGAAAAGCGCCGATATTGCGCGGATCGGCCTCCCTGAGCGGTTCCAGCACTTTCAGCCCCGTCCCCCGGCGTCTGCGGCTCAGCAGCCCCGCCATCTGCGTGCATAGTGAATCGATGGCGAGATTACCAACAGTTCCGAGCCCTTCTCCCCACCTCCCCCTAACTCCTTGCTCACTTTCTTCACACCGATAAGGGCGGGCAACCCGGTGTCGGCGGTGGCGGTGCACCAACACGACAAATCCCCCCTCGCAATGACCCGCTCGCATACCACTCCCCTCCCTCGACAAGCCGATGCTCGGCCCCGTGTCATCCGCCGCCCATCCTTGTTCCGTCGTCAGCTCGGAGGAGCCTCGGGCGGTAGCAGGACGCCGCTGGTGAGGGACTGGGTGAGCAAGCCGTCGGTTTCCTCGGTCAGCTCCACGACCTGGCGTGCCAGGGCCCGCAGCGTGTGCAGGTGACGGAACGCCAGGCCGTACCTGCGTTGCTCGTCGAGCGGCAGTAGGGGCACGCGTAGTCGCCGAGGGTCGATATGCAGCGATGTGGAGCCGGTCGTGGCGCTGTTGACGTTGTCCTCGGCCGACAGGAAGCCCGCCAGGAACCAGGGATCGAGGCGTTCTGGGTCGGGCCGGATCAGGTGGATGTGTCGGCCGAGGAGGCATCCCGCGTCCTCGTCGTCGGCGACGCGGGCGGTGCCCCCTTGGATGGCGCGGATGCCCGGGATCAGGACGTCTCCCGCCTCGATGACGGTGGAGCCGGCCAGCGGCTGTTCATCGGTGTCTGCGGAGGCGCGGCTGCCGGTCGCCAGATCGCGTCCGGTGAGGGTGCTCAGGCCCGCCTGCTCCGGCGGAAGGGGGGTGTCGTGGGAGCCGCGTGCTGCGGGCACGGCGCGGTGCACGATCAGTGCGCCGCCCCGTGCGAGGTCGGAGACCGTCGCCGTGCGCCAGGAACGGGATTCCTCCTCGGCCGCCGTCCACGCGGTGCGAGCGCCGGCTTCGGCCAGGACGAGGGCGCTCTCCTTCAAGCGGTCCTCGAGATGACGTGCGTTCTTGGCCACCGCGGCCGGGTCGGCGCTGGGCGGGGTGACTCGGACGTGGCGGGTGGGGGTGATGTCGACGAGGTCGTCGAGGAGTTCGACGACGGGGACGGCGCATGCGGTGCCGGGGTGGTCGGTGAAGTGCGCCGGGTCCGCGGCGAACGCCTGCCAGTGATCCAGCACGTTCGTGCTCAGCGCGGCCCAGTCGAGTGGAGCCCTTCCGCCCCGCGACCGGGTGGCGGGGTTCGCGGAGCCGTGCAGGGTGGATGGGTCGTGCGGGCGCTGCTCGGCGGTGGCGTCGATGAACAGGACGCTCTGCCGGTCGCCGCCGCCCGGCTGGGGGCGCTGCAGGATCCACAGGTGCAGTCCGATGTGCAGCGGTGTCGCCGCTCCCGGCGGTAGGGAGACCATGGCGCGCAGTGCGCCACTGCGCAGCAGCTCGGCGCGGACTCGGCGGCCTGAGGCGCGGGAGGCGGTGGCGGGCGGCAGGAGCATCACCGCGAATGCCCCCGGCGTCAGATGGGCCAACGCGTGTTGTACCCAGGCGAGTTCGGACTCCGCGCGGGGCGGCAGGCCGTAGGCCCAGCGGGGGTCGTAGGCGAGTTCGTCGTGGCCCCAGTCGCGATCGGCGTATGGCGGGTTGCACAGCACGGCGTCCACGGTGAGGTCCGGGAAGGCGTCCGCGCGTAGGGTGTCGCCCGCCCGTACCGCGACCTGTGCTTCGGGGACGGCAAGGCGCAGCCCTACGGCGGTGCGTTGGGCCTGGACCGGCAGCAGGTCCTGGGCGAACAGGCCGGTGGCGCCGTGTTGGGCGGCTGCGGCGAGCAGGCTGCCGCTGCCGCACGCGGGATCCAACACCCGGGCGGGGTAGGGACCGTCGGGGTGCGGTGTGAGCAAGCGGGCCATCAACTCGGCCAGTTGTCCGGGGGTTTGGTAGGCGCCGCTGGCGGCGCTGTCTTCCAGTTCGCGCTCGGCCAGGACGTCGAGCGCCGCCTGTCCGCCTTCGTCGCGCACGCAGTGCAGCAGCGTGCGCAGCACGGCGGCGTCGGCCGGGGTGTAGGTGACCGTCTCCGCGCCCGGAACGGTGTCGGCGAGTTCGGCCACCGCGTCGTGGCAGCGGGCGGCCAGTTCGCCGTCGGGGAGTTCGCTCAGTGCGGTCAGTGCTCCCCGCTCGCGTTGGGCGCCGGCGAGGACGAGGGGCAGCAGCCGGGTGGGAGTGCCGCCGGTGCCGGTGTGCAGGCGCAGTGCGGCGCGCAGTTCCTCGGTGGCGGAGGCGGCGGTGCTGTGGCCGCGTGAGTCGAGCCAGGCGCGGACGGCTTCGAGGTCGTACAGCGGGCTGGTGTCGGTACCACCGGCCGGGGTCGGGAAGTCGGCGTGGCGGCGGCGCCAGTTGCTGACCGTGGCGCGCGTGACTCCGGCGAGCCGCGAGATCTCGGCCGCGGTCACCTGCGCGGAGGGCTTCGGCATGGCACTCCAGACCTCGAGGTGGGTTGACCGTCCACATTTTAGCGCATCAATCTCACCGCGTATCCTGATTGACAGTGCTTTCAGTGTCATGCTTATCTGCTGATGTTTCTGCTTGCATCGCAGCTCCGCGGCTGCGGTGTCGGCGTCCCGTCTGCATTCCGATGCCGTCTTCACACGCAAACGGGGGAACCCACGCATGTCCACGCCTCCCTGGGCCCAGCAGCCCGGCCAGTCGCAGCAGCCGTTCCCGGGGCAGGCCCCGGTACCGCCGAAGAAGAGCACGGCCAAGACCTGTGCCGGGGCCGGCCGCCTCGGCGTCGTCGACATCCTGGTCCTCGGCGGCGTGATCTCCGCTGCCGGCGGCGGCAAGTCCGGCGGCGCCGCCGACAAAACGGCCGCCGCGCCCTCCCACGCGAGCAACGGCGCCAAGACCGCCGCCCCGCACGCTGCGGCCACGAAGCAGACGCCGCAGACCGTCACCTACGTCGTCACCGGCACCAGCGGCGCCGACGTGCAGTACGGCCCGGCCGGGTCCTCCGCTCAGGGCACGGTGCCCATGAACGTGACCAAGCCGCTCAAGAACCCGCAGTACTACTCGATCACCGTTCAGCTTCAGGGCGCGGGCCATGTCACCTGCCGGCTGAAGGTCAACGGCAAGGTCATCTCGCAGTCCACCGCCTCGGGTGGCTACAACATCGCCACCTGCGAGATCAGCAAGGACCTCTTCAGCGGCAAGTGGACCGACACCAACGCCGGCTGACGCACCACCGCCGGCCCGTCCGCCGGGCTCCGGACGCGGCCAGAGGCGTCCAGCAGCAGCCTGCGCCCGCTCTCCTGCCAGGTGTCGGGCGCCTGATCGACGGCGTGACTGAGGTCGACCAGCAGCACCGGGTCCGGGTCGTGTACCTCGACCAGGCAGCCGGTCGGCAGCAGTTCCACGACGAGCTCTATCGGCGCGTCCCCCACGGTGTGCTGCACGGCGTTCGTGACCAGCTCAGCCGTCAGCAACTCCGCAGTGTCACTGTCGGCCGCGTGCTCGACCTCGCCCAGGGCCGTGCGGACCAGGGCGCGCGCCACTGGCACGGCCGCGGCTGTGTGCGGCATCTCGATTCGCCAGGAAGTGGCGAGGAGGTCATGCACGACGGTTCCGTTCATGAGCAGGCTGTCCTGTGGGGGCGCCTGGTCCTTCAGTGCGGTGCCGGGGGCCTCGGCTCTGCTGGGCCCGGTGATGACGCAGGAGTCGCTCCTGCATCGCGGCATAGGGCGTCGCAGCGGGCGGGACTCCGCCGTCGCGCCGTCCGTGGTGGCGCGCACGGCGGCTTCGATGGCGGCGCGGTAGGGCAGGGATCGGGTGCCGATGCGCCGCACGCCGAGCCGTGCCAGCTCCGCTAGGGCGGCTCCGAGCACCGCCATGAACTTCCAACGCCTCGGGTTGCCCGTCTTCTTGCCCGCGGGGGCGGTGGCGGCGGTAGCAGCAATGTCCATGGCCTTGCACTTCCTGCAGCGGCACTGGCGCTGCTCGCAGGGCCGGTCGGCTTGTCGTCTGGCGGATCGTGACGACCTCGGACGAGATTATGGGCTAGCTAGCCTTTTTGGGCTACATAGCCCATTTAATTGCGGAAGAAATGGGCCGTCAAGCCCATTCTGGGGTAGGCTGCACGCATGGCTGCCACACCAGAGCGGGGGCACAAGCTCACAGCCAAGAGCCTCGCCCCCCGTGAGCGGATCATCGAGGCCGCCGCACAGCTCATCTCCGAGCACGGCGTGCAGAACACCAATAACAAGCAGACCGAGCGCTCGCCGGGTGAGCGGGGCTCGGCCGCCCCTTCCCCACCGAGAGCCACCTACGGGAGCGCGACATGAGCGCCGTGACCGTGACGAGTTCTGTCACCGGAAAACTACGGGACTGGTACCGGGCGTCTCCGCCGGCTCGATGGCTGGCCGGCCCCCTGTTGGTGATCGTGGCCGTTCCGGTCGCCGACGGCTACCTGCCTCCGGACGTCCACATCGCCCACCTGCTCGTCGTCGCCGTCGCCATCACGGCCATGGGCACCGGTCCGCTGACCACCGCACTGATCGGCGCGCTCGCGGTCCTCGCCCTGATCGGCGCCGGACTTGAGCGAAAAACCCTGGCCACCGAGAGCGTCCTGGTCGAGCTCCTCGCGCTCGGCGTACTCTGCGCACTGCTGGTGCTGTTCACTGGCCTGCGCAACAAGACCGAACGGATGTTCGACCGGATGCGTTCGGTGTCCGACGCGACCCAGCGCGTCGTCCTGCGACCCCTTCCGGAGCGGGCCGGGCCGGTGTCCCTGACCTCGGTGTACCGCAGTTCCGAGGCGGACGCGTGCATCGGCGGCGACCTGTACGCCGTGGTCCGCACCAGCGGCTCGACCCGGCTGGTAGTCGGGGACGTACGCGGCAAGGGCCTGGCCTCCATCAGCGACACGGCCATCGTGCTCGGTGCCTTCCGAGCCGCCGCGCACCGCGAGCTGCCCCTGCCGGATCTGGTCGCCTGCATGGAGGACACGGTCCACTGGGGTCTGCGGGAGTTCTCCGAGCCCGAGGACGACGCGCCGGAGCGGTTCGTGACGGCCGTGATGCTGGACATCCCGGACGACCAGCCGGTGGTGCACCTGATCAGCTGCGGGCACCCGGCGCCCCTGCTGCTGCGCCGCGGCTCGGACACGGCGCTCCCGCTCGCCGTGCCCGACCCGGCGCCGCCGCTCGGCCTCGGCGCGATCGCCGGCGGCACGTACGCCGCCACCTCGTTCGCCTTCGCGCCCGGCGACCGGCTGGTGCTCTACACCGACGGCGTGACCGAGGCACGTGACGGCCGGGGCGTCTTCTATCCTCTCGCCGAACGCGCCGCGGCCTGGGCCGGCCACGGGCCCGAGCAGCTGCTCCGCAGGATCACCGCCGACCTGGAGGCGTACACCGGCGGCAGACTCAACGACGACATGGCCATGGTCGCCGTCGAGCGGGAAGAGCAGCCGGCCACCGCCTGACCCGGCCGGGACCGAGTTGCTGAGCAGGCCTGCGCTCTACCCGATCGAGCGGCACGTCTGGCAGTCGGCCCATCGGACGGCCCGCTTCTGGTCTTGGACTGCGCGTGCCTGTACCTGCTGACTCTCAGCCACGCTGTACAGAACCTGCCCGCCGCCCATGTGGCTGATCCGGATCAGGGTCTGCAGGAGTATCTGTTCGGCGGCCCTGCTGGCCTACGGGAGAAAAGGGCTCTTCTGCCGCATGTGTGGGTGCCTGACCAGCCCTGATACGTGAAACACGCCGTCTTGCGCATATGGTTCGAGGTCTCTGAGGTCAAGATCCACATGCAGGAAGACGGCGTGTCCGCGAACAGGATATGGAAACGGCTGCTGACGGTCGAACGGGCCGTGGTCGAGCAGGTCGATATCGACCAGGATGCGGGTGTGCTGGTCGCCCGGGTACGGCCGGTGGTGCGGGAACGGCACCGGTGCGGGATCTGCCGCCGCCCTGGGCGCGGCTATGACCAGGGGCGCGGTGAGCGCCGCTGGCGTTGCCTGGACGCCGGCACCATGAAGGTGTTCCTCGAGGCGGAGGCGCCCCGGGTGCGCTGTCGCGAGCATGGCGTTGTGGCGGCCGCGGTGCCCTGGGCCCGGCACGGTGCCGGACACACCCTGGTCTTCGACCAGCAGGCCGCCTGGAGGGCCACCGAGTGCTCCAAGTCCGCCGTCGCGCAACTGATGCGTGTCTCCTGGCGGACGGTAGGGGCGATCGTCGAGCGGTTCGTCGCCGATCGGGACACCGGCCTCGACCGGCTGTCGGGCCTGCGCCGGATCGGTATCGACGAGATCTCCTACCGCAAGGGGCAAAAGTACATGACCGTGGTCGTCGACCATCACACCCGGCAGGTGGTGTGGATGGCCGACGGCCACGGCCGCGCAGTCCTGGAGGCGTTCTTCGCCGAACTCGGCCCACAGCGGAGCGCGAAGCTGACACACGTATCCGCCGACGGCGCTCAGTGGATCGCCGACACCGTCGCCGCGCATGCCCCACGGGCGCTACGCACCATGGATCCGTTCCACGTCGTCGCCTGGGCCACCGAAGCGCTGGACGCTGAGCGCCGCGCGGCGTGGAACCGGGCCCGCCACCAGGCCCGGGATGCCGCCACCGCCAGAGCGTTGAAGGACTCCCGCTTCGCGCTGTGGAAGAACCCCGAGGACCTCACCGACCGCCAGCAGGCCAAGCTGGGCTGGATCGCGGCCACCGATCCGCGTCTGCACCGCGCCTACCTGCTCAAGGAAGGCCTGCGCACGGTCTTCGCCATCGCCCGGGAGCAGGACACACAGGCGGCAGTCGAGGCCCTGGACCGGTGGCTGTCATGGGCCCAGCGCTGCCGCATCGACACTTTCGTCGACCTCGGCCGCCGTATCCGCCGCCACCGCGAGGCCATCCTCAACGCCATCGTCGAGCGTCTGTCGAACGGGCTGATCGAGTCGACCAACACCAAGACCCGCCTGATCATCCGCCCAGGGTTCGGCTTCCGCACCGCCGGCGCGGTCATCGCCCTGGTCATGCTCACCCTCGGCGGCGAACGCCCGACCCTACCGGGACGCCAACTCACCTCAACATGACCCACACATCAGTCAGAAGAGCCTGAAAATGCTCAAGCGTCAGATGTTCGGCCGAGCCGGCCTCGACCTTCTTCGCAAACGAGTCCTACTCGCACGATGAGCCCTCACCCGATCTGGACCACAAGATCGTCGACAGAACCTTCAAAATGGCGTCGAACAGCTCGGGGATCTTGCCGTCCCGGCCCCGGATCATGAAGCGAGGTCGGCAGCCGGCGTCCTCGAGGTCCGTGACGAGGTTCTTCGCGGGCCGCGGACGGGTGATCCGTGGCGCCCAGGATGCGGACTCGACGGTTCGCGTGCTCGATGACCGAACACGACTGTGGCGCCGCCCCAGCGGGGTGGCGCCACAGCAGAGCCGCTCAGGGCTGTAGGAAGGGCTTCCTACTTCGTCGTACCCCAGAGCTGGCTGGCGGGCACGTGGGACGGGTTGCCGATCAGCCTGGCGACCCGGATCTGCATGGGCACCGCGGTCCGGTGACCGCCGTGCCTGTAGGCGCTGTGCGTGAAGGTCATCGCGTAGGGGTGGGCGAAGTTCGTGGTCGAGCCGTTGACCAGCGGGAAGTGCCCATGGGATGCGGTCGAGGGCGAGTCCTTGGTGTCGATGATCCAGACGGTCTTGCCGGGCGTGTCACACTTCTGCAGGGTGAGGCCCTCGTTCTGGTACGCGGTGTGGGCCAGGCCCACGCACAGGCCAGTGCGCTTGCCGTGCGGCGCGTACTCGATCTCCGCCGCGCTCAGGTTGCCGTAGTGCTTGTTCACCTCGGCGGACACGAGGCCGTCCTTGTAGAAGTCGGACACCAGGCCCTTGCGGTGGCCGACGATGTCTCCGGCCGGGTTGGACTTGCTGACGGGGTACATCGCGGTGGGCTGGCCGACCCTGGCCACCCCCCGATACACGGTCTCGACCAGGTTGGGCTGCTGGGACGTGCCGAACTTGGCGCTGTAGATCTGGATGCAGCTGTCGCCGCACTCCGGGGTGGCCGCGTTCGCGGAGAGCGTTCCCGCCGCACCGAGGCCACCAACCATGGTCACCATCGCCGCCGCAGCGAGCACCTTGCCCTTGATGGACATAAACAGTTCCTTTTCTTGAACCACAGCCGCACCCTGGGCACGGCTGCTGTGCTGGTTACCTGATAAAGCCCGTCACCCCTGGCCGTGAGTGTCGGTACCAGGCTCTGGTACCGGTCGCCTGCGTCCCGGGGCCACTGCGCCTTCCGCTCCGCCGGCCATTCACGGCCCTCGTCAACACGGACCCTCCTGGAGATCGGTGCACGTGCCCCACCGACACTTAGGAGCATATGCTCGTATCTTCGGGGCCGCAAGGCTGGACCCCCTCGGGATGTCGCCCGGCCAGACCAGCCGGCCGCGCAGGACGCGTCACCCGTCAGCCGGGCGACCGGCGACGGCACCACACGAGACCCATCCCCAAGCTGCTGGAGCGGCCGGCCCCAGATGACTCTGCCCGAACTCCTGGCGCCCCTGGTGGCCACAGTCCAGGCGCGGATCAGCCATTTCGTCGCCGAGGAACAGCCCGAGATCGTCATCCGGGAGCTGACCGCCTTCTTCCGGCAGGGCTGATACCAGGGACGCGTCAGGCGAAGGAGCGGAGCGCGCCACGGACGGCTCCCGCGATCCGTCCGTGATGCGCATGCGTTGCTCGACACCTCGAAGCGTGCTGAACGGCCGCCACCAGCGGCAAGGACGCCGGATGCCGATCGCCCCGCCGGGTACCGTGGCACCCGGTGCGCGGGCGAGGTTGCGCGCCGTCGCGGCCACGGTGGGTCAGGCGGCGTTTCGCGGTGGGCTTCCCCGAGGGGAGACGGCCGAGCGCCGACTCCTCGAGGCCGGCGAGGACCTGCTCCATGATCGCGTGCGCGCGGTGGCCCCCGTTCGACCTCGACCGGCTCGAAGGGGGCTCCCATCCTCCCGGCACAGCGGGCACCTCTCCCCGCTCCGCCCCGGTCACCGATCGGCAGATCCAGGCTTGCCTTGGGTCCTCATCCAGGCGCTCAAAGCATGGTCGCCGAAAAGGCTGATCACTCATCGGACCGCCGGCGGGATCGGACAGCGGAGTCCGGCCCCCGGCGGAGCGGCTCAGCCCAGGTAGAAGTCCCTGCGAGCGGCCACGAACGCCTCGATCGACTGGGCAGGTGCGCCCGTCACGCGTTCGACGCCATCGGCCGTGCGGTCGTAGCGGTTCTCCTGGTGGAGTCGGCCCATGACGGCGACGTGCCGTTCGATGTGCGGCGGCAGACCCAGCTTCGCGAGCACCTCGGCCTCCCACCGGTCCAGCGGCACGTCCACATAGGACACCGGACGCCCCAACGCCCGCGAGAACTCCTCGGCCAGCTCCGTCATGTCGACCGAGCGTGGCCCGGTCAGCTCGTAGACCTGTCCGACGTGCGGAGCCGGGTCGCGGAGCACGGTGGCGACCACCCGGGCGACGTCGTCCACGGCGACCGGCGACGTGCGCCCGGCACCGAACGGCAGCGCGATCGTCCCGTTCTCCCGGATCGAGTGCGCCGCCAGCGTGGTGAACAGCGGATTGTCCAGGAACGACGTCGGCCGGACGTGCACCACCGGCAGGCCCGACCAGTTCAGTACCTGCTCAGCCAGCCAGTGCAGCCGCTGCTGGTGCGACTCCGAGGTGCTGGTGGCAGTCATCTCCGAGACCGTCATCTGCGACAGGCCGACCAGGCCGTCCAGCTGTCCGTGCTCCCGCGCCACGGAGGCCACCACAGTCGCCGCCAGCAGATGGTCCGGCGACACGGGCATCGCGAAGTACATCCGACCGACACCCTCCAGCGCGGCCGCGACGGTCTCGGGCCGGGTCAGATCGCCGATGACCACCTCCGCGCCGAGCGCACGCAACTCAGCCGCACGATCGTCGTCGCGGCGGACCATCGCGCGCACCGGCACGTCCTGTGCCCGCAATTGCTCGAGGACCGTGCGGCCCACGCCACCGGCGCCGGCGATGAGAACAAGGTTGTTGGCAACCATCGGTCGATCTCCTTGTGAGTATCTGAGTGGGGGTGTGATCAGAGCGTCAGCTGGGCTGTCAGCAGGGCGTTGGCCGCGGTGATGTCACCGCTGATCCACTCCGGGCTCGCGGGCTGCCGCTTCCACAGGGCGAGCAGCAACTCGGCCGCAGGGGCCTCCACCGAGGCCGCCGCGGGCCCCGAGTCCACCGGCCGGGCCTGCGGGACGTCGGCCGGCACGATCAGCCAGCCGTGCCCGGTGTCGGTGGTGCGCAATGCCACCGGCGCCGGCAGCGGCTTCAGCTCGCTGCCGCGCCAGACCCTGGGGACCATCGCGGCGAAGACCTCGTCCACGCCGTCGGCTGCGGTCTCCGGATCGACGTACACCTCGGTTCCCGTGGCCAGTTGGGCGTCGACCAGGTGGACCGCCGTATCCAAGGCCAGACGGCGGAACCAGAACGCCGCCACCGCGTCTTCGACCCCGAACGCCCACGTCGGTGCGGCGGGGTCGGCCCTCTCCAAAGTGGCCACCAGCGAGGCTGCACCCTCGGCATACCAGTCGGCAATCGGCTCTCCGGCCGCCGGGGCGAACTGCTCCCGGCACAGCTCCCCGGTCCGCACCACGTCCGCCGCGAAGCGGTACACCTGGCCCAGATGGGCCCCCAGGTCGTACAGGCTCCAACTGCCACAGGTGGCCACCGGAGTGTCCGGGTCGGCGGTGCGCAGCAGCGGCTCGAATGCCGCCACCTCCTCACACAGCACGGCCAGATAGGCGTCGGTGGCGAGCGGCAACGGAACAGGGGACTGATGCACAGCGACCTTCCGGGTGGGACGAGTAACTGGTTCAGGGCGCCGGCGAGCGCTTGCTTCTGCTCCCCCGAGAAGCGACACGCCGGGGAATGCGGGCAGTGGTACACGGACCCTCCTGGAGACCGGGTACATGTGCACCATCCCGGATAGGAGCATATGCTCGTATTGGTGGGATGGCAAGACCACGCCCCTCAGGTCCGAACCTGCAGACCCACCGCAGGCCGCCGGCGCCCGAGCGGCCCCTACATACGTGCGGCACCGCACGAGACCCGTCCACGAGGGCTGGAGATGCTGGCTCCAGATGACTCTGCCCGAAAAAACCTCCCCGACCACTGTCCTTCCTGGCGCCGCCCCGGTGATGGCACGATCGGGCCTCCCGAACCTGTTCACCGACCGTCTCGACTACATCGGCGCCGGCGTACTTCGCGATCAAGAAGTCCCTGCTCGCCGACGCCACCGAAACCGATCCAGACCGGCCCAGCTTCAGCATCGCCCTCCAAGCAGCCCGTGACCAGGTCATCCAGGCCGCGGGCGTGATTGCCGACACCACCATCGACCTCGTCGGCGCCATCGGACGAGCAGTCCTGCACCAGCCCATGCCCGGCCGCCTACGCACCAGTCCCCGCGCCGTGAAACGCCCCCTGCCCCACTACGCGTACACCGCGTACGCCGCGTCCAAAGGCCTCCGTGTCGACCGACGCACCAAGAAAGCAACCATCTGCATCGGCATCCTGACCGAGTCGGTCAGCCCGCAACTTCACGGCCTTCGCCCAAAGCTGACCACGGCCTTGACCTCGTGTATTCAGCTACGCCTTCGGCGGTGGCTCCTTCTGACGCCCTGGCAGCAAAAGGGTGCCCCTCACCTGCGATGATCTGGATTGCCTAGATCAAAAGCATCACAGAGCGTGGGGCACCCTGAAGGTGAAGGGTAGCGGGTGGGACCACCGGCTGGTCGTACGGGCCGACGACAAGAACCTGATCGGCCACGCGGGTGTCGTGCTGCTTCGCCGTGTCGCCGACCGCGTCGGGTTGACCCGGGCCCTGACCGGCGCGCTGCCGCAGGGCATTGGGCCGGGATGGCGGGACCGGGGCATGGCGCTAGTCCAGCTCGCCTGCGCGATCGTGCTCGGAGCGACGAACATCCTGGAAGCCGAGCAACTCCAGCACCACTGGCGGCGCCTGTTCCCCCACCCGGTGTCCGGCAGCACCCTGCGTCGCACGCTGGAGGCGATCGACACCCCGGTCGCGGCCCGGGTGGAACGCATCCGCGCCGCGATACGCCGCGTGGTGTGGACGCTGCTCGCCCTGCGCCCCGGCGGCTTCCCCTGGATTACGGTGTGCGGCCGGGAGGTGACCGGCTGGTACGTCCTGGACCTCGACGCCACCATCGTCACCTGCACCAGTCGGAAGGAAGGCGCGGCGGGCACCTTCAAGGGCAGCTTCGGCCATATGCCGCTGGGGGCGTGGGTGGCCAACACCCGCGAGTGCGTCGCGATGCTGCTGCGGCCCGGCAACGCAGCCCCCAACGATGTAGCCGACCACAAGAGCGTGCTGGCCGCCGCGCTGCGGCAGCTCCCGCTGCCGCTGTGGTCGAAGTTGCAAGCCCCAGGGTGACGCCCCGGGCGCGCAGCGGCACGCATATCGCCGAGTGGATTCCATGGCTGCGGATACTGCGGGCCCGTTCGGGTTCGTCGGCCGTCCACCACCGCAGAGCGGCGTCATCGAGAAGCTGCAGCAAGACGCGTCCGGAGGCCAGTGCCTGACCGGCCGGTGAGTCCTCGGTGTAGGTGTGCAGTGCTCCGATCGGTGTCACCGCCTCCCGGCAGCCGGGCAGTACGGAGCGCTGAGCGACCCGCCGACAGATCAGGACGTCCCTGGCTGCGTCTCGCTCGGTGTCTTCGCCGCTGAGGACGCGGTCGAGCAGGTCGACTGCGACGAAGTCGGCGAAGTGGTCGGTGACGAGGTGCGCCAGCTCGTCCGCGGTGCGGGTCAGGTCGAGCGTGGTGCCGATCCGTAGCCCGGCCTCATTGAGCACCGTCAGCCGCAGGCGGGACTCGTACTCCTGGGTCATGTCCTGTGCGAGGAAACACGCGCCGCACACTCGTCCGGCTCGATCGCGTACCGGAGCAATGGATACCCGCCAGGCGTGCGCGCGAGTCTCAGAAGCTGTTGTCTTTTCGATCTTGAGAGATGCGCTTCGAACGGGAGTCTCGATCGGGTGGTCGCTGACCGCTGGGCGCATGCGAGTGGG
>NZ_JBITGJ010000085.1:0-33665 GCF_044456925.1 Streptomyces sp. NPDC050743 | reverse complement strand
GTACCGGGCATGCCCGGCGTCCTTCGTGCCAGCCTCCGTCGTCATGCATCCGAACCTACCCGAGCGGACCGACAGTCGAGAGCTCTCGATCATCGCGGGCGGCATCACCGCCGTGCGGGGTGGACGCCGGACCGCCCCGACGGCGATCCGGCTATCCCTGCCCTGCTCCGCAGGAGTCCGATTCCTCCCCGGCCCGAAGGCCGGGGCATCCTCGGAGGAACCCGGTGAAAATGGGGTCGGCGCTCTCCTTGGAACGGATGCTTCCTCCAGCGAGGGTGAGGTCGACCCAGGGCGAAAAGACGACCACGGCGGCTGGTTGCGGCAGCCCGGCCTCCCGGGCGGCAAGCAGCGTGGCGATGCTCAATCCGCCACCCGCGGAGTCACCGGCCATGACGAGGTCTCGTGGGTCGGTGCCCGACGCCAGCAGCTCGCGGTAGGCCGCGAGCCCGTCGTCGACAGCCGCGGGGAAAGGGTGCTCGGGCGCCAGCCGGTAATCCACCGACGTCGCGCGCAGCCCGGCGCGGCGGGCCAGTTCACCGACCAGCCCTGCGTGGGTGTCCGGTGAGCCGATGACGTAGCCACCGCCGTGCAGGTAGAACAGTCGGCCACGGCCGGAGACTTCGGCCGGCTCCAGCTCCAGGGTCGGCCGCCCACCCAGGACGGTCCTGCGGGTGACCACGTCTTCAGGCGTGGGGCGGGTGACAGCCGCGGTGAAACCGCTGCGCTGCTCCTCGGGAGTGGGCCGCATCTCGCTGCGAGGGACGGAACGGAGTATGGCGTCCAGGGCATCGCGCTGCTGTCGGGACATGCGGGGCCTCCATGGGTCGGGGTGCGAGGATGGATTCCTGGGAATCCACCTGTCTGACCCCAACCGGATTCCAAGGAAGATGATTCCCAGGAATCTACTGGAAGGCTAATGTGAGCCACATCACTCCGATCTTCACCGATCTGGTCCGCGTCGAGACACGGCTCTACAACGCGGTGAGCGCCCGGTTGCGCACCGAACAAGGGCTGGGGCTGGGACAGTTCGAGCTCTTGGAGATCATCGACCGCGTGCCGGGGTGCCGCGTGCTCGACATCGTCGGCGAACTGGCGATCACCGTGGGGGCCGTCAGCAAGGCGGTCGACCGGCTGGTGGCCGCTGGCTGGTGCCTGCGGGTCGCGCACCCCCAGGACCGCCGCTCGTCCGTCCTCCGCCTCACATCCGCGGGTGAGAAGCAGCTGTCCGCTGCCCGCCCCATTGTCGAAAGCGACCTCATCTCACTGACCGCGGCGGTTCCCCCTGACGACCTGGCGCGCATCGCCTCAACCCTGGCCATCCTTCGCGCAACCCTCGAGGCGGGCCCCACGGCCGGCCCGGATGAGGGAACATGACCCGTGAATGGCATCCGACCCCGCAGAGTTGAATGACACTGCTTGGCCCAGCAAGGCCGACATCACGAATTCAAGTTCAGTAACCTCTGAGAAAGCCTCACTGACAATGGAGGCCATCGAGGGCACCGTCGAGGTGAGCGTGTGGGACACCGAGCCGAGGACCCTCTGATCGCGGTCGACGGCGGCTTTCTCCTGATCAAAAGCATCAGCTGGTGGCCGTGGAAGGGACCCGCACCCAGCGCCTCCGGAGTGACGACCATTGGGCGGTACGCCGAGTGACCGCGCTGCCCGATCTCTGCTGGGCGGCTTCACCAGCGAGGCCGCGCCGGCGCCCCGCCCTGCGGCGAAGGCCCCACCATCGCGTGCGGCGCGCCAGCGTGCCCCTCCGGCGCCGTTGCCGCGGCCCGCCACAGACCATTCATCCGCACCCGCCGCACACGGGCGGCTGTCCCCGCCGTGGCAGCGGGGCCGGTGTCGTGTCTGCAGCAGCTGCTCGCGCTCGCCCAGCAGAGCGTGGGTCGCGGGGTACCCCCTGCACCCCGGCCCGGACGCGCAGGGCCAGCACCAGGAGAGTGTCCAGGGCACCTACGTGCCCGCCACGGTCGGCGACACACAACTCGCTCAGATCGCACACTTGGTGCGCTCCCTGTCCAGGGCACCACGCCTGTTCAGTGTGTGTCGCACAGGTCGACCCCGGTGAGGTCGCCCTGAAGATGACCGAGGGCATCGAGCCGGCCGAGCAGGCCCAGGTGTGGGCCGGCATCCGTGGGTGGAGAACGTCGAGGCCACCCTGGAGCTGCTCGACGACCAGGAGATGCAGCGCCGCACCCTGTGTGGCTGGCCGTACCCCGTCAGGCCGAAACCGGCGGCCTGCAGATGCCGGCGTCCCTCGGCGCCACCTGGCAGGCATCACGCCGATGCTCGGCATGCGCCCGGCGCCCGTGGCACGGCGCGAGGTGACCGCCCACCGCGCGCAGGGCCCTGCGGGTGGAGGCCGCACTCGCCGGGGCATCGCCTTCCGCCCCGTCCGCCCGGCAGAGATCGTATGGATGATCCAGCACGCCCTCCACCGCGGCCACGCGGAACCTTTGCTCGCCGAAGCCGAGACCAGCGACCTGCACGGCGGGCAGATTCGTAACAGTGTGCTGTGCTACCCCGGGGGCCTCGACAACACAGGCGAGCACAAAAAGCGCCGACCGAATCACGCGGTCACGTCGCAAGGCCTGGTGGCGACGGAACACCGGCTCGCCGCTCAGGCGGCGCTGGCTGCAGATCGAAACCGACACCGGGACCGTTGGACCGCCACCACACTGCTGGCCACCCTCGGCGACGGCACCAGCTTCCCCACCGCTGGCAATGGGAGTGAGTCCCCCCTCCGTGCCCAGGACCCCGCTCGCCCCCTCCGCGCCGCGGGCTGCTCGGCGGAATCAGAAACCGTCGCATCCCGAATTCGACGGCGGAGCAATCCCGACGAACGTCATTTCCGTATGAATCCATAGCAAGCAAAACCTTCTCCACAACAACATCGACGGAGAGGTTTCGCAAACCTTTATGGCCGATATCGGAGGTGATGGTCCGCCGCCTGAAGGCGCTTCGCGGGCGGCGAGCGCACAGAGCTACGCGCAGGCTCTGAAGCGCAGGGGCGGCCTTCGAGGCCGCCAGTAAGTCAGGCACACCCTCAGAGAGGGGACTCACATGCGCGCGCACACACGTATCAAGAGAGTGGCTGTCGCGGTTGTGTCAGCACCGATCCTGGCCATCGCCGCCGGGGCCGGAGCCGCCCAAGCGGCCGCCACCTCCGCGCCCGAGCACGTCGTCTCGTTCCACCAAGACGACGGCTGGGGCTGGGGCCACCACGGCGGTGGCTGGGGCTGGGGCCACGGCTGGGGCTGGGGCCACGGCTGGGGCTGGGGCCACGGCGGCGGCTGGGGCCACGGCTGGGGCTGGGGCCACGGCGGCGGCTGGGGCCACGGCGGCGGCTGGGGCTGGGGCCGCTGAGTCTCAGCGGAACTGATCACAACCCCTGACAACAAAAGGCGGATCCGGGTGCTCGATCCCATCGGGCACCCGGATCCATATGACGCCGCACACCCTACGCTCGCTCGAACTGACCGCGAGGGCGGCTTCGACCATGCCCTCGCCGTCGAAGCCATCCGCCCAAGGTTTCGGTTTGCGGCGCCGAGCTTCATGCCCATCAGCCGCCCGACGGTCTCGGCCGCCCGGCCGTGCCGGCTGCCCACACATCATCTCGGCCGCCGAGCGCTGCCGCCCCACACCACCGCACCAGGGTGCCGGTAGACGCCAGGGCGGGCTGACACCAGGCCCATGGGCGCGGCAGCCAGGGACGCGGCTGGCGACGGAAGGCAGCAGCCTCACCGCGCGGGGAAGATGACCACGAGCTCGGGCCTGTCTGCGCCGGCGTGGACGGGCTGGGTCAGGTCAGGAACTACTGCGGGCCACCAGGACGGGACGCAGCCAGGCTCCAAATCCGTGGTCACCGGTGAAGCTCTGGTTGGTGTCGTCGACAGTGATGCCGCACACGATCCGCTCGCCCTCCCGGCGCAGGAGACCGAACAGGACGTGGAGCGTGGCGTGGCAGTCACCGAGAGCCGTGTGCGAACCGACCGCGCCGTCGGGAACGTGCGCTCCGGCCAGTGCGCTGATGGCCGCGTATCGGGTCAATCGCCTTCATGCACTCCACGCCGACGCGGGCGGTCCCAGACCGGATCGCACCTGTGCATGAGAGGTGCAGCGCCACTCGGCCTCCCTATTCCTCCTGCTGTGGGTGATTCGTTTCACCGAGGTAGTTTATTGTTCAACCAAGTGAGGGCGCGTAGTTTCCATAGCGCAGCAGCACCGAGGGGTTCCACCGGTCCGCACTGACCAGACCAACGGGCTGCGCAAGGAGGAAAGACCATGAAGAAGATCATCTGGCGTGTTTCGCGTGCGGCGATTTCCACTGCGCTCGTGGGAGGCGCGCTCCTGGCCGCCGGCGGCTCCGCGACTGCGGCCACTTCCAAGGCCGATGAGCGCATCACAGTGGTCGAAAGCGAGGGCCAAAACCTCCCCGGGCACGGAAGCCGGAACGTCGGCTACGGGTACGCCAGTGAGCACAGGGCGGCGCACGACCGCCACCCTGACCCGTGGGTCGCAGACCAGTTGGCGATGTACGACCCCTGGATCACCGACCAGTTGGCCATGTTCGACCCCTGGATCACCGACCAGTTGGCGATGTTCGTGTCCGACCGCGCTCGGTGAGACTTGACCAAGGACTTGTCTGCGGCATCGATGTTCACTCGAATCTCCTGGCCGCTGACCCTCGGGAACACGCCTGCCGCCGGGTTCGACAGGCCGGCGCGGTAATCGGGCACCCGTCGACCCACCGACCATCCTTGAAAGCTGGTTCTGGATCACTTTCGGTGCTGAAGCCACGGACGGTCTCCACAACCGCGATGACGAACGGCCTCACGCTGCGAGGAGGACTCGCTTGCGGAGCAGGTCGAAGTCGGTCCGACCGAACATCTGCCGCTTCAGCCCGGCCTCGAGTGATCGGCCGAGGCTCGGTGCCACGGAAACTCGGGTGGCTTCATGCTCTGCGGGGGTCGGTTCAGCCCTGCCGAAGAGGAGGGCGAAGCCCGAGGGGGATTGAGCAAGGGCGCGGGTGGGGAGGTCGGGGCCGACAAGCTTGGCGATGACGGCGCCTCCTGCCGCGAGGGGTACTCGCCGCGTTCCTCGACAGCCTCCAGGAACGGTCCCATCTCATGTGCACCACCGTGCTCGCCCGCTTCGACGCCAAAGCGCGCGGAGGAAGGCCGACGGGGACGGACATCGTCCGTGAACCAGGCCAGGGACTGCTCGGCCGCCTCGACCCCCGCGCCAGCCGGCGACCGCGCCCGACTCGGGAGTGGGCTCCCCGGAGTGCGCATGATCAGCGCCGCTGTACGGGTGCCACGTGTTGCTCTGCTCGTTCTGCGCGGCCCAACTGATCACTCCCGCCCTGGCGGATGCCGGCTCCCTTTGCACGGCGCCGGCCCGGTCGACGGGTGCGGCAGCCACCGATCGTGACCGAGGATCTGCTGTGGCGACGCTCCGCCCGCCTTAGCCAAGCTTCACGGGCTCCCCTCAGGCGGGCTCCGGTGCCCGTCCTCGCTGTACGAGCATCATGGCCATGTCGTCGTTGACCAGACCGCCCGCGTACGCCCGAACGTCGGCTGTGATCTCCCGGAGAAGCGGTCCGGGGGCGTGTTCGGCCCACCTCTGCACGCGCTCGGCGAGCGGGTAGAAGGTGCCCTCGCTGTCGCGCGTCTCGGTGACGCCGTCGGTGTACAGCAGGATCCTGTCCCCGTCCTGGAAGGGGAAGGTCGCCGCCTTGTATTCGGTCTCGGACATGGCGCCGAGGCCGAGTGGTGGGGCGGGTTGGGTCACATGGAGGGCGGTGGTGGTCTGGGCCGCCCGGCGCAGCAGCAGGGGCGGCGGATGTCCGCAGCTGATCATGTGGACCACCGGTTCGTCGTCCGGGATGTCGAGCACCACGGCGGTCACGAAGCGTTCGGCGGCTTCGGGCTCGGATTCCGAGAACTCCGCGAGGCCCCAGGAGACCGCGTCCTCGACGTAGGCGACCAGTTCCGCCAGCGGGATCTGGCGGTGGGCCGCAGCACGAAAGGCCCCCAGCACGATCGCCGTGTCGCTGATCGAGGCGAGGCCCTTGCCGCGGACGTCTCCGATGATCAGTCGGGTGGAGTCGGAGGTACGGGCGGCGGCGTAGAGGTCGCCGCCGATGTAGGTGTCGGCCTCGGCGCTGTGGTATTCCGCTGCGAGCGACACCGCTCCGGCCTGCTCCGGGAGCGGGCGCAGGACGACGCGCTGGGCCCTGTCGGAGACGGTCCGCGCCCGGAGGAGTTCCCGCTGGTGCCGGTCCCGCAGACGGGTGAAGGCGACCAGGAGGATGCAGAGTGCGGCGAGTGAGACGAGTTCCACCAGGACGCTCTCGGTGCTCAGTACCCGCCGCTCCGCCCCAGCCGCGATCAGCGCGAGTACGGAGAGAGCACCGATGAGTGCCGTGGGTCGCGGACCGGTGCCGATGGCGGTCACCGCGGTGGCGACGACCAGCAGATGGGCGAGGTGGATGTCCGGTGGAAGGAACGCATCGGCCACCGGGATGCAGATGACCAGGAGCAGCGGGGTGAGCACCCAGAGCGGGCGCGGTGCTGCCCGCCACCAGGCCCGGAGGGTCGTGTTCGCCTTCGCGGTGGTCGCAACACTCACTTCTTGCTCCGGTGCATGGTGTTGGGATCATGACTTGCGCCGTCGTGCACGATCCGCATCAGCCATCCGACCAGCAGCCCCCGTTCTGCCAGGGTGAATGACTGCGAGCGTGACGGGGCGGTCAGGCTGGTGGCGGCCCACTGAGTGGTCACCGGGTTCCAGCGGCTGTTCGCTGTCTTCGTCTCCAGGATCCGCGATCCACGTGTTGGCAGTACGAACCGGGTGTCGAAAAGGGATATTCCGGATGATCAGCCCAAGGGTGAAAGATCGAACCGTGCACCGTTAGGGCGAGGAGATCCAGCTGAACAAGTCGCCGGCATCAGCCACCAGGGGGACTCACGGAGTGACGGATCATTGGACCTGTAAACCTGTAAAACAGGCGGAGTCTCAACGCTCGCCGTCGAGGCGACGAGCTGCGGGACGAGACCGGCCGCGTCCAAACCCAGCCGGCCGCGGCCGAGCGCGAAGGGCGGGAGTGGGCGCCAGCCCGCCCGCAGGCGGGTCGACGCCACGTGCGCTAGTGTCCTGCGCCGCAAATCACACGGGTAAGTTGCTATCTGCTTGCCGGGTTGATTTTGGTGAGGTAGTCGGCGAGAGATTTCAGGATCTCGTCGGCGGTTTTGACCCAGGTGAAGGGCCGCGGATTCTCGTTCCAGGTGTCGATCCACGCCTCGATGTCGTCCTCGAGGGCTTTGACGGAGGTGTGGACGCCGCGCCGGATAAGTTTGTCGGTCAGCAGACCGAACCAGCGCTCGACCTGGTTGATCCAGGAGGAGCCGGTCGGGGTGAAGTGGACGTGGAAGCGGGGGTGCCTGGCCAGCCATGCCCGGATCTCGGGGGTGTTGTGGGTGGCGTAGAAGCCCCTATGTTTCGTCAAGCCGCGGAAGGAAGCTGGCCGATAGCCAGAGGCCGGATGTGGCGGTAGAGCTCGCGTGCGACGTACCGCTTGAGGCACCGGATGATCTCGCGTTTGGACATGCCCTCGGCGGTGCGTCGCTGCAGGTAGTTCTGCGTGCGTTCGTCCCAGCGTATGCGGGTCATCACGATGCGGTAGAGGGCGGCGTTTGCTTGGCGGTTGCCTCCGCGGTTCAGGCGCCGTCGTTGGGTCTTGCCGGAGGATTGCTCGACCGGGCTGACGCCGCACAGGGCGGCGAAGGATGCCTCATCGGTGATGCGGTCAGGGTTATCACCTGCGGCGATGAGGAGGACAGCAGCGCTGTCGGGGCCAACACCGATCAGGTCCAGCATCTGCGGCTGGCAGGAGCGGACGGCCCTGGTGGTGCGCCGGATGAGCTCTTTGACCTCGTCGGACAGGTGCTGGACTCTGCGGGCGAGCAAGCGCATCGTGAAGACGGCCTCGCCCCGATCATCGACGTCAAGGGCCGCGCAGGTGGCGACCAGGGCAGGATTGCTCAGGCCTGTCAGCAGTTCGCGCAGGTCCGGGTCGATAGCCAGCAGGACGGCCTTGAGCTGGTTCAGTGCCTGGGTGCGGGCCTTGACGGCTGACTCCTTGGCGAGCCGCAGGACCCGCATGTCCGCTGCGGGGCCGTCCGCGGTCTTCGGCACGGTGGTGGCGCGTCCGGACAGTACTGCGCGGGCGGCGGCGTCCGCGTCGACGGCGTCTGTCTTTCCGCGCTTGCGCCGGGTGGCACGGTCGGGCTGGTTGATTTCGACGACCTCGATGCCTTCCCTGCGCAGGTACCGGGTCAGCGCGGTTCCGTAGGATCCGGTGCATTCGACGCCGGCCCGGTGCAGGATGCCGAACGACCGTGCCCAGACGAGTAGTTGACGATATCCGGCGGCGGTGGTCGGGAACTCTTGGTGGGCGAGCGAGGCGCCCAGGGTGGTGATGACGGCGGCGACGTGGACGTCCTTGTGGGTGTCTACGCCCAGGATCACTTCCTCGGCCGGGGCCTGCACTGGCTGCGCGGGCAGCGTCGGCTGGGGCATGCTGGTGACGGTCACGAGGCTCCCTTGGACTGGGTCTGGTGGCTGACACCGGTCCGGTGGGCGGTCAGAACTGTGACGGTGCTTTGTGCGGCAAAGCCCCTATCGGGACACGTTCACCGGGCCGGCGCCAGTACGCACCGCAGGGAGCCGGAGCCGACAGTTCTACTCCAAGGCAGCTGCGGCCAGTTGTCGCACGGGTCAAGCTCCGGCCCCCTGCGGCACCCCATGATCCTCACAGTTGTCGCACACCAGGTGCACGTCGAGTTCGGCGGGCACCGCTTTATCTATCGTGACCAGGAACTTCTTGAACTCGATGGCCCGGTGGCGGCGGTGGAGCTGGCTGATGACGGTGCCGTCGGCGATGTTGAACGCGGCGAACAGGCTGGTGATGCCGTGCCGCAGGTAGTCGTGGGTGCGGCGTTCGGGCATGCCCGGCATCATCGGCAGTACCGGCTGCGAGCGGTCCAGCGCCTGGATCTGGCTCTTCTCATCGACACAGAGGACCACCGCCCGTTCAGGCGGGTTGTGGTAGAGCCCGACCACGTCCACGACCTTGTCGACGAACTGCGGGTCGGTGGACAGCTTGAAGGAGTCCTGCAGGTGGGGCTTGAGATCGAACTTCTTCCAGATCCGTCCGATGGTCGATTTCGACAGTCCCGTGCGCGCGGCCATCGAGGCCCGCGACCAGTGGGTGTCCTTGCCCGGGCTGGACTCCAGTGTCGCGACGAGCACGTCTTCGACCTGGTCGAGCAGGATCGACGGAGGCCGGCCGGGTCTCGGCTCGTCGTGCAGTCCGTCCAGGCGCTTGGCGATGAACCGGGCCCGCCAACGCTCCACGGTCGACTCGTCGACCCCGAGATCGGCGGCTGCCTGCCGGTTCGTCCCGCCTTCCGCGCAGCGCAGCACGATCTTTGCGCGCAGTGCGAGGTACTGCGCGGTCTTCGCCCGCCTCGCCCAGCGCACCAGCTGGTCCCGCTCGGCTTCGCTTAGGAGCAGCTCCGCCTTCGGCCTGCCGATCCGGCCCGCGTCCTGCAGCCCGGCCAACCTCTCGGCGGCGAACTTCCGGCGCCACTTACCCACCGTCTTGGCCTGGACGTCAACAAGCCGCCCCACGGCGGCATTCGACATACCGTCAGCGCACGCGAGAATGATCCGGGCCCGCTCAGCCGCACGCCGGTCGGGGCCGGCGGCCCTGCGCACCAACTCGGCACGCTCGTCCTCAGACAACGTGATCGACACTGCAGAAGGCCCCGGATGCGACACCCGAAAAGAGTAGCAACTTACCCGTGTGATTTGCGGCGCAGGACACTAGGGCGCGTATCGAGTCGTGATCAATCTTCGGAGTTCACCCTCGGAGTGGACGGTGATCCGGTAGATCGTGTTGCGTGACTCGAGTGCAACTGACGGACGAAGAGTGGGAGTTCATCGAGCCGTACCTGCCGGTCGGCGAGTACGGCCCGTACCCCGAGCGCCTGCGGCAGCAGTTCGAGGGTGTGATCTGGCGGTTCAAGACCAGCGGGCAGTGGCGGGAGATGCCACGGGAGTTCGGCGCCTGGTCGACCGTCTCCAACCGCTTCCGTCAGTGGCGCGACGCTGGCGTGTTCGAGGCCCTGCTGGAGGGCTTGATTACAGAGGCCGCGAAGCGGGGCGAAGTAGACCTGTCTCTGGTCAGCATCGACTCCACCACCGCTCGGGCCCACCACGACGCCGCCGGGATGCACATGAATGAGGACCTGCTCAACTCTCTGGAGAAGGCCGCCGCCGAGGAGGAGAAGGCCAGGTCAAAAGGGGCGACTACGAAGAACAAACCGGACGCGATGCCGAAGCAGACCCCGAGCGTGAGGAGCGACGACGCGTCCGCCGTCGCCGAAAGCTCAGGCTGAAGGCTGCCCTCCTGGGACGCTCGCGGGGCGGGCAGACCAGCAAGGTCCACCTCGCTGCCGACCGCAAGTGCCGCCCGCTGGCGTTCATCCTGACCGCCGGGCAGGCGGCCGACAGCCCGCAGTTCATCCCCGTCCTGAACAAGATCCGGGTCCGTGGACCCGTCGGCCGGCCCCGCACCCGGCCCGACGCCGTCGCCGGGGACAAGGCCTATTCGTCCCGCGGCAACCGTTCCCACCTGCGCAAACGCCGTATCAAGGCCGTCATCCCGGAGAAGGTCGACCAGGCCGCCAACCGGAAGAAGAGGGGATCCGGGGGTGGCCGACCCGTCAGCTACGACGCCGACCTCTACAAGGAGAGGAACACCGTCGAGCGGCTGATCAACAAGCTGAAGGCCTGGCGAGGCATCGCCACCAGGTATGACAAGACCCCGGAGAGCTACCTCGCCGGCCTCCACCTGCGCGCCTCGATGATCTGGATCAAAGACCTCACCAGAACAGTCCGTTGATCACGACTCGATACGCGCCCTAGTGCCGTGGCCGGAAAGGCCTGCCGGTTTCGCCGCGGAGCCGAGTGCCTCCGTTCCGCTCTGCGAGGGACCGGAGGTGAGAGCCGGTGAAGCCGCGATGGTCGCGGCACTAGGCGGACCCCCGCAGCCGTAGTTCCGCGCGTGCCACGAGGTCGTCCGGGCCGAGCGGGGTGCCGCCGGTCAACAGCCGGGCGGCCTGGTCGACGGCGAGTGCCCCGAGCCTGCGCGTGTCGAGAGCCACGCTGGACAGCGGGGGCTCGACCAGCGTGCCGAGCCTCACTCCGTCGAAGCCGATCACGGCCAGGTCGCGCGGGACCTGGCGTCCCACCCGGCGTGCACTGCGCAGCGCGCCGATGGCGATGATGTCGTTGAAGGCGAAGACAGCGGTCACATCGGGGTGTGCGGCGAGCAGGCTTTCCAGTGCGCTTTCGCCGCCCTCCACGCTCTGATCCGCACGGCACACCGGTCCTTCGGCGAGCCCGTGGGCGGCCAGCCCATCGGCGAACCAGGCGTGGCGCACGCTCGGCTCGGCCCGGGCAGCGTGGTCGAGCATGCCGATGCGCCGATGCCCGGTCTCGACGAGGTGTGCGATGGCCGCCCTGACTCCGTCCCTGCCGTCGATCCGGATGGAGCTGAACCGTTCGGCATGCTCACCACGGTCGATGAGGACCACCGGCAGCCCCCGGGTCAGCTGTTCGATCTCGGCCTCGGGCCGGCTGAAGTAGCCGACGACGGCGTCCACTTGTGAGGCGATCACCTGGAGTGTGCCGACTTCCTCCTGTGCGCTGTCCGCAGTGTCGTAGACGAGGACGTGCCAGCCGCGGGCCCGCGCCGCTTCCAGCGCCGCCGCGGCGATCTCGGTGAAGAACGGGTTGAGCAGGTCGGGGATCACGAGACCGACGCTGATCGTGTCCTGGCGCACCAGCCCCCTGGCGAACCGGCTCGGGCGGTATCCCAGCGTCAGCGCGGCGTCCAGCACGCGCTGCTTGGTGGAGTCGTCGATCTCCCCCTTGTCGTTCAGCGCGCGTGACACGGTCTGCCGGGACACCCCGGCAGCGCGGGCGACATCATGGATCGTCACCCTGCGGGACTCGGTCCCGGACGGCACTATCGCTCACCTCCGCACTTCGGACGCCACCGGTGCGTCACAGCGGTCCGAGTATGCCCGGGCGCTGCCACGAGCCCTGTGCGACCCGGAAGTCTTGACACTCGAACGCACGGGAGCGCACACTTCCGAACGTTTCGCACCGTCCGTGAGCGTTCCCGTGAACGTTCACGGGAACGCTCACGGACGGAAAATACATGAGCTTGCCCATTTCCGCCACGGCGCTCGGCGACCGAACCGACACCGTTGCGCCCGTCCACTTCCACCACGGCATCCCGTCTGAGTGAGTCAACGTCGACCCGTCTAGCGCCGTCGCTAGTCGTTCTCGGGAACGGAAAACATGAGCAGCACAGTCACGCGCACCCGCCTCGCCGTCGCGGCCGCCACAGCAAGCATCGTCGTACTCGCCGGGTGCTCATCGTCCGGTTCGTCGGACAAGGCCTCCCCATCGTCCTGCGCGCCCACGAAGGGCAAGGTCACCCTCCAGTACTGGAACACCGTTCCAGGCATGGACAAGGTCGTCGCCCTGTGGAACAAGCAGCACCCGGACATCCAGGTCGAGACGAAGAACATCTCCAACGACCAGTACGGCACCCTCGGCAACGCCCTCAAGGCGGGCAAGGCGCCCGACCTCGCTCAGGTCGGCTACGACGAACTGCCCAACCTGCGCACCCAGAACGCCTTCGTGGACGCCTCGGCCTGCAAGGCGGCCACCGCCGCCAGCTCGAAGTTCGTCCCGTGGACCTGGTCGCAGACCAGCTTCGGCGGCACCGGGGTGTTCGCCATCCCGCAGGACACCGGCCCGATGGCCCTCTTCGTGCGCAGCGACATCTTCAAGAAGCACCACGTTGCCATCCCCACGACCTGGGACGAGTACGCGGCGGCCGCGCAGAGGCTGCACAAGGCGGACCCCGGCCTCACCATCACGTTCTTCGACCCGAACAACGCCGAGTGGTTCAACGGGCTTCTCTGGCAGAACGACGCCAAGATGTACGGCTACTCCGCCGACAAGTGGCAGGTGACCGTCGAGTCGGACCAGAGCAGGCAGGTCGCCCGATACTGGCAGAAGCTGATCTCCGGCAAGCTCGTGCGCACCGACCTCGCCAACGGGTCGACTCAGATGTACGCCGCCTATCAGAAGGACCAGATCGCCAGCTACGTCGGCGCCGCCTGGGGATACAGCATGTTCCGCGACAACCTGCCCAAGCAGGCCGGCAACTGGACGATCGTCCCCATGCCCACCTGGGGCTCGAACGGCGCGTCCGGTGACTGGGGCGGGTCGACCGTCGCCTTCATGAAGGGCAGCAAGCACCTGTTCGAGTCGGTGGAGTTCAACACCTGGCTGAACACCGACCCGGACGCCCTGGCGATGGAGAACGAGCTCGGTGGCCTCTACCCGGCGGCCAACGCCGGCCTGCAGCTTCCCGCGCTGAAGAAGGGCGTGCCTTACTACAACAACGAGAAGATCTTCGACATCTTCGCCGACTCGTCCAGGAAGATCGACACCAGCTTCGCCTGGGGTCCCACGCAGAAGACGGTGAACCTGGCACTCCAGGACGCGATGGCCAAGGCGACGGCCGGCGACGGCACGCTCACCGACGCGCTCGCGACCGCCCAGTCCGCGGCCCTGAAGTCGATGAAGGACCAGGCGATCCCGGCGACGGCGGGCAAGTGACCGCGGTATGACCGACCTCGCCACCCGTCCGGCCGGCGTGGTGACCACGCCCGGGGGCCGCAGCCGTCGCCTCGACCGCAGCGGCCCCCGCGTGGGCACCGTCGCCGCGTTCCTGACGCCGTTCTTCCTGCCGTTCGTGCTGTTCTATCTGGTGCCGGTCGGCTACGCGCTCTGGCAGAGCTTCCGGGTCGTGCGCCGGTCCGGAGGGCAGTACGGGACGTCGTACACGACCTTCGGTGGATTCGAGCAGTACGTGCGGGTGTTCCAGAACACCGAGTTCTGGTCCAGCATCGGCCGCATCGGGCTGTTCGGCATCGTGCAGGTGCCGGTCATGCTGTTCGTCGCCCTGGTCATCGCGTTGCTGCTGGACACCCCGCTGCTGAGCCTCAAGGGGTTCTTCCGCATCACCGCGTTCATGCCGTACGCGGTGCCCGGTGTGATCGCCGCGATCATGTGGTCGTACCTCTACTCGCCCCAACTCAGTCCGGTCGTCGACCTGTTGAACGGCATCGGCCTCAAGCCCGACTTCCTCGGCCCGAATGCCGTGCTCTGGTCGGCGGCGAACGTCTCCACCTGGCTGTGGACCGGCTACAACATGCTGATCATGTTCTCGGCGCTGCAGTCGATACCGCAGGAGCTCTACGAGGCTGCGAAGATCGACGGCGCGAGCAACTGGACGATCGCCTGGCGGGTCAAGGTCCCGATCATCGCCCCGTCGATCGTCCTGACGACGGTGTTCTCGATCATCGGCACGCTCCAGCTGTACGCCGAACCGGCCGTGCTGCGCCAGATTTCCTCGAACATCTCCAGCACGTTCACCCCGAACATGCTCGCCTACACGGTGGCGTCCGGGAACAACTACCAGCAGGCCGCGGCGATTTCCGTGGTCATCGCCGTCATCACCTTCGTCTTGAGCTTCGGGTTCATGCGACTGACCTCGAAGAAGGCGGGACTGTGAGCACCAGCAACCCCTCCGTGATCCGCGAAAGCCGCGTCAGCCGTACGGCCGCCATGGCCCTGATGCTCCTGCTGACCGTCTACTTCCTGCTGCCGGTCTACTTCCTGGTCGTCGCGGCGACCAAGCCGCAGGGAGACCTGGCCTCCACCAACGGGCTGGTGTTCTCGCACTTCAACCTGCTCGAGAACCTCCGCGTCCTGTTCACCCGCAGCGACGGCGTCTTCGGCCGCTGGGCCCTCAACACCGTCCTCTACGCCGTGCTGGGCGCGGCCGTCGGGACCCTGATCTCCGCGCTGTGCGGCTACGCTCTCGCCAAGTTCCGGTTCCGCGGCCGGGAGTTCCTGTTCTCCGTCATCCTCGGCGGCGTCCTCGTGCCCACCACGGCGCTCGCCCTGCCGCTGTTCCTGCTGTTCTCGGCGACCGGGCTCGTCAACACCTACCTCGCGGTCTTCCTGCCCAGCATCGTCAGCCCGTTCGGTGTCTACCTCGCGCGGATCTTCGCGAACGCGGCGGTTCCGCAGGAGCTGATCGAGTCGGCGCGGCTGGACGGCGCGGGCGAGTTCCGTACGTTCTTCTCGGTGGCGTTCCGGCTGATGACACCGGCCCTCGTGACCATCTTCCTGTTCCAGTTCGTAGCCATCTGGAACAACTTCTTCCTGCCCATGGTGATGCTTCAGAAGGAGTCGCTGTTCCCGATCACGCTGGGCCTGTACGAGTGGAACGGCCAGACCGCCCGGGCCCCGCTGCTCCAGCAGTCCGTGATCACCGGTTCGCTGGTGTCGATCGCGCCCGTGATCGTCGTGTTCGTGGTCCTCCAGCGGTTCTGGCGGACGGGGCTTGCCGCCGGCTCCCTCAAGTGACGCCCACCCCACGCGCAGAAGGTGACTGTCGCCATGCCCGAATCCGCTGTTTTCGTGCCCCACTTCCACTGGGACCGCGAGTGGTACGAGCCCTTCCAGGTGTTCCGGCACCGACTCGTCACCGCCCTAGACACGGTGCTGGAGACGGCCGAGGCGGACCCGGACTTCCGGTTCACCGTCGACGGCCAGATGGCCGCGGTCGAGGACTACCTGCAGATGCGGCCGGAGAACCGCGATCGCGTCAAGTCCCTCGTCCGGGAGGGCCGGCTCGCCGTCGGGCCGTGGCTGATCCTGCTCGACGAGTTCCTCTGCTCCGGCGAGACCATCGTGCGAAACCTGCAGATGGGGTGGGCGGCCGCGGAGAGCCTCGGTGGCGCGATGCCCATCGGCTATCTGCCGGACATGTTCGGCCACATCGCGCAGATGCCGCAGATCCTGGCGCGCGCCGGGATCGAGCACGCGGCGCTGTGGCGCGGTGTGCCCGGGGCCGTCGACACGCACGCCTTCCGCTGGCGCGCTCCCGACGGCTCCGAGGTGCGCACCGAGTTCCTCTTCGACGGCTACGACAACGGGCTCGACGTCCTCCTGGTACCCGACCGGATCGGCCCGGCGCTCGGCGAGTACGCGGAGATGACGGCCCAGCGGTGGGGTACCGACCCTGTGCTGGCGATGGCCGGCACCGACCACAACGCGCCCGACCCACAACTCGCGACCTGGCTGCGCCGCGCATCCGACCCGGAGCGCGTCATCACCATCGCCACGCTCGATGAATACGTCCGCAAACATGTGCGCGACGAGGTGGCCACCGTCGTCACCGGTGAACTGCGCAGTCATGTGCGCGGCAACATCCTCCCGGGCGTGCTGTCCGTACGGCTCGGGCTCAAGCAGCGGATGGCTCTCGCCGAGCGCACCGTCGACCACGCCGAGCGCCTGAACGCCCTGTGGTCCCGGCGGGACGACTCGCCGTTCCTCTCGCTCGCCTGGCACAAGATCATCGAGTCGACCGCACACGACTCGGTGGTCGGCTCCGGCACCGACGAGACCTGCGCCCAGGTCGAGGCACGGCTCGCCGAAGCCGCGCAGACCGCACGCGCCGTCCGGGACGCGGCCCTCGCCGAGCCCGCCGCCCTCGTGCCGAGCGACGGCCACCTGGTCGCCAATCCGCTGCCGTTTCCCCGCATGGCGTTGGCCGAGGTGGAGGTCGCGGCCCCGTCCGGGGGAACCACACTGGTCGCCACCACCGCGGACGGCTCCGAACATCCCGTGCAACTGATCTCCGAGGCCCCGACCGTGCTCGGCGACGAGCGCATGGATGCCTCGCAACTCGAACGCGTGCTGCGTCGTATCCATCGCCGCGAGCTCTTCGGCCGTCTGATCGACCGCTACGAACTCACCCCGGGTTCGCTCGTCTTCCACCTCGCCGAGGTGCCGACCGGCGGACCGTTCGACCTGCTGATCCTGCGCCGCGAGGTCGCCGCCGCTGCCGCCGCGCATCCGGGTGAGTGGCGGGTGCGGACGCTGGCGGAGGCCCGCGCCACCGCGCTGGTGCCCGTGCGCCTGCCCGCCTGCGGGCTGGCGAGCGTCCGGGTCACGCCGATCGACCGGCCCGCCACCCCCGCGATGCCCCTCGCCCCCTCGACGGCGACGGCCCGCACGCTCTCGAACGGGCTGGTGGAGGTCGCGGTCACCACCGACGGCACCCTGGACGTGACCGGGGCCGACGGCACCGTGCTGCACGGAGTCGGCCGGCTCGTCGACGGCGGGGACCGCGGCGACAGCTACAACTACGCCCCACCGGCTCACGATGTGCTCGTGTCGCAGCCGAAGGAGGTCCGCGTCGAACTCCTGGAGAGCGGCCCACTGCGGTCGAGACTGCGGGTCACCCGCCTCTACGAGTGGCCCGCCGCGCTCTCCCCCGACTCCGACGTGCGCGGCGGCCGGACCGTGCCGACGCCGGTGGAGACACTCGTGGAAGTCCGCGCGGGCGAGCCGTTCGTCCGTGTCTCCACGTCGTTCCTGAATCAGTCCGCCGACCACCGGCTGCGCTTTCATGTGCCGCTGCCCGAGCCCGTGGACACGTCCGCGTCCGCCGGGCAGTTCGCCGTCACCGAGCGCGGCCTCACCGCGGAGGGCGGCTGGGGCGAACACCCCCTTCCGACCTTTCCCGCGAGTTCGCTCGTGTCGGCCGGCGCCGCACACGTCCTGCTCGACCACTCCAGTGAGTACGAACTCATCGACGACGGCTCCGAACTCGCCATCACCCTGCTGCGCGCGATCGGCTCGATCAGCGTCAACATCCATCCCCTGCGTGACGAACCCGCGGCGAGCGAGATCCCCGTGCCGGGCGCGCAGGAGCTGGGCATGCGCATCGAGAACCGTTTCGCGGTCCTGCCGTCGGCAACCGGCTGGCAGCGTGCGCACGCGATCGCTCACGCCGAGGAGTTCCGCAACGACGTACTCGTCACCCGTGGGACCGCGACCGCCGAAGGCCCCCTGCCCCCGGACAGGAGCGGGGTGCGGGTCGAGGGCAAGGACATCTTCGTCTCGAGCCTCCGCCGCGTCACCGACGCCGACCGCGCAGCCGGCACGGAGATCCGGCTGGCCGCGATGAGCGCCACGCCGACACACGCCCGCGTGACCGGCTCCTTCACCCAAGCCACGACGGTCGACCTGCTGGGTCGGCCCCTCTCCGAGACGCCGGTGCGGGACGGGCTCCAACTCGCCCTCGGTCCTTGGGAGATCCGCACCGTCGTGGTCCGCTGACCGGCCTCCCGCAGCGGCTCAACTGCCCCACTCGCTACCGAAAAGAGTCGTGACCTCTTGCCGTCCACACTTTCCGCTCGTGTTTCGGACATCGCACCAGGACGTGGCGCACTGCGACCCGCGCGCTCGTGGCTGCACTCCGACGCCCCCTGTCGGTCACTGAACGGGCCCTGGCGATTCCGGCTGTCGCCCACGGCGTCGGTGGCGGAGGATTTCGCGGCCGAAGGCTTCGACGACCACGGCTGGGACACCATCCAGGTCCCCTCCCACTGGGTGCTCCAGGGCGACGGAGCCTACGGGCGGCCCATCTACACGAACATCCAGTTCCCCTTCCCCATCGACCCACCCCACGTGCCGGACGAGAACCCCACCGGCGACTACCGCCGGCACTTCGACATACCAGCCGACTGGTCGGACGCCGAGCGCATCGTGCTGCGGTTCGACGGAGTCGAGTCGCTCTTCCGGGTGTGGGTGAACGGCATGGAGGCCGGCAGCGCCAGTGGCAGCCGCCTCGCCCACGAGTACGACGTCACCTCATCGGTGCGCCCCGGAGACAACGTCGTCGCCGTGCGGGTGCACCAATGGTCCGCGTCCAGCTATGTCGAGGACCAGGACCAGTGGTGGCTGCCGGGCATCTTCCGGGACGTCACCGTGATCGCCCGGCCGGCCGGAGGCATCGAGGACGTCTGGCTGCGCACCGGCTTCGACAACGGGCACGGTCACATCGACCCGGAGGTCACCGCCGACCCGGCGGCGTTCCCGGTCGCCCTGCGCATCCCCGAACTCGGTATCGAGCAGGTCTGGGCCACACCCGCGGATGTGGCCCGCCTCGACGTCGCCGCCGTGGAGCCCTGGTCGGCCGAACAGCCTCGCCTCTACGACGCCACCGTGTCGACGGCCGCCGAGACCATCGCCCTGCGCGTGGGTTTCCGCACGGTCGAAATCCGCGGCGACCAGTTCCTGGTCAACGGCCGTCGTGTCGTGTTTAACGGGATGAACCGCCATGAGGCCCACCCCGAGCGCGGACGCGTCTTCGACGAGCAGCACGCCCGCGAAGACCTGGCCCGCATGAAGCGGTTCAACGTGAACGCCATCCGCACCAGCCACTACCCGCCGCATCCACGACTGCTCGACCTCGCCGACGAACTCGGGTTCTGGGTCGTCCTCGAGTGCGATCTGGAGACGCACGGCTTCGACAAGGTCGGCTGGGTCGGCAATCCCTGCGACGATCCGGCATGGCGCGCCGCTCTCGTCGACCGCATCCAGCGCACTGTCGAACGGGACAAGAACCATCCCAGCATCGTGATCTGGTCGCTCGGCAACGAAGCAGGCACCGGCAGCAACCTCGCCGCCATGTCGGCGTGGGTCCACGCCCGCGACACCGAACGCCCCGTGCACTACGAAGGTGACCACACCGGCGAGTACACCGACATCTACTCGCGCATGTACGCAACAGTGCCGGAGATCGAGCAGATCGGCGCCGACACCGCACGCTCGACGCTGATGAACTGCACCCCCGCACAAAGCGCCCGGCAACGCACCAAGCCGTTTGTGCTGTGCGAGTACGCGCACGCGATGGGCAACGGGCCGGGAGCGCTCGACCAGTACCAGGCCCTGGTCCACGCATACCCGCGCGTGCACGGCGGTTTCGTCTGGGAGTGGCGCGACCACGGCCTCCTGGCGACGGCCCCGGACGGGACGCCGTACTACGCCTACGGCGGTGACTTCGGAGAGGTGGTCCACGACGGCAACTTCGTGATGGACGGAATGCTGCTGAGCAACGACGTGCCGACGCCCAGCCTCCACGAGTTCAAGGCGGTCGTACAACCGATCCGCTTGGACTTCGACGGTGACAAGCTCGCGCTCACCAACCTGCGTCACTCCGCCGACACCTCCGACCTGCGCTTCCAGTGGCGCGTCGAGCACGACGGTGTTCCCGTGGACGGTGGTGACCTGGAGGTCCCCGTCCTCGCACCGGGCGACTCGGAGCACGTTGCGCTGCCACGTATCCCGGTGTCGCCGGACGCCGAGACATGGCTCACGATCGACGCGATACTGGCGGCCGGAACGGCCTGGGCGGCCGAGGGACATGTGGTCGCAACAGCCCAACTGGACAGCTCGCCCCCTCGTACGGCTTCCGCTGCCCGGCCCCGGGCCGACTGGGAGCCGGGAGAGGGAACCCTGACGCTGGGAATCGCCGAGTTCATCGACGGATCCCTCGTACGACTCGCCGGACGCGCGGTGACGGGCCCACGGCTGGAACTCTTCCGTGCGCCGACCGACAACGACGAAAGCGCCTCCGACCAGGTCGAGGACAGCGACGCCGACGTCGCCGGAGCCTCCAACGCCGACCTGTGGCGTCGCGACGGTCTCGACCGGCTGAGCACGCGACGCGTATGCGTGGAACAGGCCGCGCAGTCCCTGCGCACGGTCGACAAGGTCTCCGCGGCGGGCTCCGCCTTGTCGGTGATGGTGGAGTCCGTCTGGTCCCTCGAGGACGACGAGCTGGAACTGCGTGTCGAGATCGAGCCTTCGAGCGGCTGGCGGACGGTGTGGCCGCGGATCGGGATCCGGTTCGATCTTCCCGATGGCGCGGCTCCTGTCGACGGCGCCGAGTGGTTCGGCCTCGGGCCCTTCGAGTCCTACCCCGACAGTCTGTGTGCGGCGCGCACGGGCCGCTTCTCCGCCACCATCCGCGATCTCTCGGTCGACTACGCCCGCCCCCAGGAGACCGGTCACCGCTCCCGACTACGCCGGCTGACACTGCTGAGCGGCGAGAGCGAGGTGCTGCACATCGTGGCACTCCAGGACAGGTCCGGACGGCGTCCGGGCTTCACCCTCAGCCGTCACACCCCCCAGCAGATCGCCCGAGCCCAGCACCCCTTCGAGCTTCCCGTTTCGACGACGAGTCACCTGATCATCGATGCGGTTCAGCACGGACTGGGCTCGCGGGCCTGTGGACCGGATGTGCGGCCGGAGTTCGCGCTTCGCCCCGAATCCCGCACGATCAGACTTCGTCTCACAGCGGGCCACTGAAATTCGCTGGGCCAGTGCTTTACCAGGCGGAGGATACGGGGGGCGGTGGTGACCCGGTGGGTGGCCGGGCGGCCTGTGCTCGGACCTGACATCAGTGACGCGCAGGGCATCCCCCGCACCCGCGTTCGGCAACGTGGATTTCGCCGCCGAGCTGGGAGTGTGGGTCCTGCGCGCACAAGGTCATCGGATGGGCGCCGGCGCCGACTACGGGTCCGGCCGTGCCGGTGGAGTATCCAATCGATGAACAGACCGAGGCGTACGGGACGTTCACCGAGGGTGCCGCCGCATCTGGAGCTGGAGCGGTTCTCCTTCCTTGACGATGACGATGACGCTGGCAACCTGATCATGCATGCAGAGGGCCGGGGTGGCGCTGTTCAACCACGCGGTGACGTGGTTGACCGAGAAGCTGGACCTGGTCGCCGAGGCGGACAAGGACCTGGACGTTGCCGCGCTGTGGGCAGCGGTGGAGGAGACCGTGCCGCGTTACCGCGGTGGCCGGCGCGGTCGCGACCGTGGAGGCCCTGGCGCCCCAGGACGTCCGGTCGGCCGAGGCGGCGATGCCGGAGAAGCCGACCCTGCGCCACAACACGGTGCGCCCGTTCCCGTCGCTGCTGGGCAAGTCGGATGCGCTGGCGCGGCCCCGGCCGGACGGCGCATCCTCACGGCGGTACGTCGCCTGCCCACGCTGTCCAGGCGATGGGTCATGGACCGTCCGCTGATGCCCCGCGAGATCCACGCAGATTCGGTGTCGTGGATGCCGCGACGCGCGGTGCTCGCTTGCGCCAAGCTGTCCCAGGGCGCGGTCGACCGTGGAGCGTACGCGGTGCGCGTGCTGAAGCGGCCGCACCGCGCCCTGAACCGGCGCGACGTGTTCGCCCCGTCAAACAGGTGGGCACACGCGGCGGTCAGGCGCTCCACGGTGCCGCTTTGCGATCCAATCGCGTCGCGCGGGCGAGACGGCGCGCTTCTGGTGGGCCGGGCACACCGCGTTCGCTAACGTCTATCCATGTTGCATACGAGATTTACCGAAATGTTCGGTATCGCCTATCCGGTGATGGCGGCCCCTATGAGCTTGCACGGCGGCGGAACACTCGCCGCCGCGGTTTCCGCGGCCGGGGGCCTCGGCTCCTTCGGGGGCACACATCCCTGGAAAGGGCCTGACTGGATCCGTGCGGAGATCGCAACCATCCGTGCCACGACTCACCTCCCGTTCGGAGTCGGCTTCATCACGCCGTTCCTCCCCTTTACCGAACCGCAATTCGAGGCCGCCCTGGAGGAACGGCCAGAGGTCATCGCGCTGTCGTTCGCCGACCCGCAGCCGTGGCTTGCTCGCGCCAAGGCCGCAGGAGCCCGGGTGATGTGCCAGGTGCAGAACTACGATGACGCACAGACGGCCGTCGCAGCAGGTGCCGATGTCCTCGTGGCGCAGGGTACGGAGGCCGGTGGCCACACCGGGACGATGGGCCTCCTGCCGTTCCTGGCCGGGATCGTGAGGCGTTACCCCGATGTTCCGGTGCTGGCCGCGGGGGGCATTGGCGATGGCCGAACACTCGCGGCCGTCCTCACCGCCGGGGCGGACGGCGCCTGGCTGGGCACGGCGTTTCTCGCGACGCCCGAAGCGATCGAGGTACGCGATGCCCACAAGCGCCTGATCGTCGAAAGTGATGGCGGCGACACCGTATGGACTCGGATCTACGACATCGTGTCGGGGCTGCCGTGGCCGGCGACCATCGGTGAACGAGTCCGCCGCAATCGGTTCACCGATGAGTGGTCGGAGCGCGAGGCGACGCTGCGAGACCGCAAGGAGGAATTCGCACCCCCGAAGGACGTCAGCCCCTTTGAGGGCCCGCTCGACCCTGACACGAGCGCGATTCTCTATGGCCAGTCGGCGATCTTCGTCGATGCCGTCCGTCCCGCCGCAGAAGTGGTCCGGACGATCGGTGACGAGGCCGAGGCAATCCTGGCCTCACGGCCTCGATCGCTGCTGACCTGACGGGCAACCCCCCTCTCGTACGGGGACGACGAAGATCGACGACCCGGTCGTGAGCGCCTGAGTCACCACCGACGGTAAGGCAGCTGGAGAGGTGGCGGAATGCCGGTGCATGTGGTCGGCCGAGCTTGCGGAACACACAGTGCCGGATGGCCTCTGGGAGCTGCTGACGTGGCCGCTCTGTCATTCGTGTGATGTTGCCGCGGCGTGCTCGGTGATGGCCTCGAAGAGGAGAAGGGCCTGATCTACCAGTTCCTCCCTTGAGATGCACAGCTCTCCGTTGAACCAGCTCAGCAGCATCTCGCTGACCGCGCCCACGACGGCCACGGACAGGGTGGTGGGATCGATCCGGGGATCATGAAGCCCTTCCCTCAGGAGGGAGCCCACGAGGTCGCTCATGCGCTGCAGGCCCAGACGCCGTTCGCGCGCTGTGAGGGGACCGGCCCCCAGGGATTCCGTGAGTTTGACGCGCCCTTTTCTCGGGTCTTCCACAGGAAGCCCGGCGATGAGGTCGATCATGCTTCGAGCCCGGTCGCGCAGCGGCTGGTGTGTGGCGATCGCGTCGGCGCACCGGGTGATCTGTTCCTCGTAGATGTCTCTCATGAGTGCTGCCATGAGATCGTCGAGGGACGTGAAGCTCTCCGCGAAGTACCTGTCCTTCAGTCCGGCGTGGCGGAGTACTGCACGGATGGAGGTGTGGGCGTATCCCCGGCTGGAGAAAAGTTCGAGACCGCTGTCCATGAGGCGTCGACGGCGAAGCGAAGCGCGCTCTTCCGCCGTGGCTCCGCCATATGTCCTCACGATGCGCCACCTCTCCTTGAGGCGCCCTGTTCATGGTGCGAGGTCCCGCACCCCGAGCCCGGCCATGGCATTTTCACCACATTTAGCCCATCTGGTGACAGATTACCCCAGATGGGTGTAACGTCACATTCATTCAGCCGTGAATCATGAAGGCGCTCCCCAGAGCCGGTACCAGCCGCAAGGGGCGTCGCAGATGTGGCCCACCCGCAGGCTCGACGCGCCGGGCCACTGCGCAGGAGAGTCATGACCGGCAGCGGCCTGCGTGCCGCGCTGAGCACCCTCGTGCCCGCTGGTCATCCACGTACCCAAGACCCCGGAGTGTCGTGGCCCCTAGGCCATGGCGTGGGCAGAGTTCACCATGGGTCCCAACCATCTGTTCATCGGCGGACGCTGGGTGCACGCGTCCGGTGACCGTGTCATCAACGTCGCATCCGCGAGTACCGGCGATCATCTCGGTGCCGTGCCGGACGGTTCCCAGGGCGACATCGACCGAACGGTCGGAGCCGCTCGTGCCGCATTCGACGCACCGACCGGCTGGGCCTTCTGGGGCCCTGAACATCGCGCGGCCGCCATGATCCGTCTCGCAGATGCGCTCGATGCCAGGAAGGGGGCGACCTCCGCCGCCGTCAGCGCGCAGAACGGCATGCCGATCACTGTCGCCCGGCCCTTCGAAGGTGTGGTGCCGTCAGCCCAGCTGCGTTACTACGCGGGTCTGGCCGACAGCATGACGTCCGAGGAACTGCGTACCGGACAGCCCCGTGGCACCACCGTGGTCCGACGGGAACCCGCAGGCGTCGTAGCCGCCATCATGACCTGGAACTTCCCCCAGACCATCGCCTTCTTCAAGCTGGCCCTGGCTCTGGCGGCCGGTTGCGCGCTCGTCCGCAAGCCGGCTCCGGAGACGGTCCTCGACTCGGTGCTGCTGGCGGAGGCCGCCGAGGAAGCGGGCTTCCCCGACGGCGTGATCAACACCGTTCCGGGCGGCCGCGACACCGGCGCCCATCTGGTCTCCCCTCCTGACATCGACAAGGTGTCGCTCACCGGATCCATCAGAGCGGGACGCCAAGCGGCTGCCGCATGCGCCGAGTTGCTGCGGCCAGTGGCCCTGGATCTGGGAGGCAACTCCGCCGCAGTCGTCCTCGACGACGCCGACCTCACCGCGAACGCAGAGCAGTTCTTTGTGGCCAGTCTGCTGAACAACGGTCAGACCTGTTACGCGAGTACCAGGATCCTGGCCCCCCGCGGCGGTATCGGGAAGTGGTCGAGTTCTGCACGGCGATGGCCCATGGCGCCGTCGTCGGTGACGCGCTCGACCCCGACACCCGGATCGGCCCCCTCGTCAGCCGGCCCCAGCGCGAACGCGTCCTGGATTACATCAAGACGGGCCTCAACGAAGGGGCTCGACTCACCACCGGAGGAGGCCCGCCGCCTGGCCTCGACCGAGGCTGGTTCGATCCCACCATATTGCGGCGACGTAGAGAACTCATCGACCATCGCACAGGAAGAGACCTTCGGCCCGGTCCTCACGATCACGCCCTACGACGTCGAGGACGAGGCAGTGCGCCTGGCGAACGAGTCGGCCTACGGCCTCGCCGGCACCGTCTGGACCACGGACCTGGTCCACGGTGCCCAAGTGGCCCCGCCGTGTGAGGACCGGCACCGTCGGGCTCAACGGCTACCTTCCCGACCTCACCTCCCCCTACGGGGGCAGGAAGGCCAGCGAACTCGGCAGCGAACTGGGGCCCGAGGAGCTCCAGGCATATCAGCAATTCCAATCGATCCACCACCCCTGATGCCACGGCCTGCATCCGTCGCCCGGCTCGGGCGAGACCAGGCGACGGCCGTCCGCCGGACGAGGAAGTCGACATGAATTCCACCGGAACCGAAGGATTCGACTACGTCATCGTGGGCGCCGGCAGCGCCGGTTGCGTACTCGCAGACCGCCTGAGCCGCGACGACCGCGTCCGCGTGCTGCTCCTCGAAGCGGGCGGCCCCGACACAGACGAACTCATCCACATCCCAGCCGCGCTCGGAATGCTCTTCGGATCGCATACCGACTGGAGCTACCGCACGGTCGAGCAGCCCCAACCGGGCCGCACCTTTTCCTGGCCCCGGGGCAAGACACTGGGCGGCTCGTCATCCACCAACGTCATGATCTACACCCGGGGCGACCGGCACGACTACGACAGCTGGCGTGACGAGCACGGAGCGAAAGGCTGGGCCTACGACGACGTCCTGCCCTATTTCATGAAGTCCGAGTCGAACCGCCGCCTCGGCGAGCCCTACCACGGTTCGGACGGACCCCTGCACGTCGAAGACCGCGTCTACACCCACGAACTCTCACAATCCTGGCTGGATGCCGCCGTGGAATGGGGACTGGACCGCAACGACGACTTCGCCGGTGCGTCCCCCGTCGGCGCCGGCCTGTACCAGGTGACATGCCATCACGGGCGACGGTGGTCCACGGCCGACGCCTATCTGCGCCCGGCCCTCGGCCGACCCAATCTCACGGTACGCACCAGCGCCCTGGCAACAAGGATCACACTCGACGGATCACGCGCGGCCGGCGTCACCTATCTCCGGGACGGCCAGGAACGGACGGCCCACGCCGACAGGGAAGTTCTGCTCTGCGGCGGATCCGTCAACTCGCCCCAGCTGCTGCTCCTGTCGGGCATAGGCGATCCCGACGAGCTGCACGATGCAGGGATAGACGTCCGAGTCCCCCTGCCCGGGGTCGGGCGTAACCTGCAGGACCATCTGATGGCTCCCGTTGTGTGGGAGACCCGGAACTCCACTGACATCGTCCGGGACCTGCTCACCCCGGACAACCTCGAACGGTGGCGCGCACACGGCGACGGGCCCTTCGCCTCCAACTACGGCGAGGTCGGCGCGTTCCTCAACGTCACGGACGGCCAAAGCCGTCCTGACGTCCAGCTGGTGGGAGGGGCCACGGCACTCATTCTCAGCGGTGAGGAAGAACCTGACCGATCGGTCTTCACGATGAACTGCGTCCCCCTGCACCCGCAGACTCGCGGCACCGTCCGTCTCGCGTCGCCTGATCCGCAGACACCACCGCTGATCAATCCCCGGTACTTCGACGTGCCCGCGGATGCGTCGGTCATGGTCGCCGGACTCAGAGCGGTCATGGACATCGCCCACTGCGCACCGTTCGCCGAATACCTCGCGCGGTCGTACCTGCCTGCCAGTGACGACCTGGACTGTCTCCTGGACGACACGGCCCTCGAAGAGCACGTCCGCAGATGGAGTGCCACGGCGTATCACCCAGTGGGCACCTGCGCCATGGGAACCGGACACGACTGCGTCGTCAATTCGGATCTGGAGGTCTACGGAGTCGAACGACTCCGTGTCGTCGACGCCTCGGTCATACCGACGGTCACCAGTGGAAACACCAACGCACCCACGATCATGATCGCCGAAAAGGCTGCCGCGCTGATCGGGGAGCGGCCTCGCTGAACTCGACGCCATGGAAGCCCTGCCTCGCGGAGAATGCCTGACCAGCCAACAGAGCACCACGAAGACACCGTTTCTCTTGGTGGACTGCATCAGTGGGCAAGCGATCGGCCGACCGAGGCGCTCCGGTCAGCGAGGCATGTGCTGCCCGAGCTCCCGTGCCTTCTCGCACAGTCCCGCACCCCAGGCACGCCCTTCGGCCGGAGCGGACATCCCTGTGGCTGCGGAAATCTGTGCATCTTCGAGTGCGCCATCCGGGGCGGGCCCGAACTGTGCCCAGTCCACCCTGATCCCGGCGCGCTCCGCGAGAACCAGCACGGTGGCGGTGAACCCCTCGCAGAGCGCAAGCACTATGGCATGACTTGTTCTTCGGTGCTGCGCCAGTAGGGCGTTGACGAAGAACTCGAAGATGGCCGGGTCGATCTGGCACTCGTCGTTCTCCATCGGCCCGATGCCGGATGAGAGCTCCAGCTCCGCCTCGAAGACCGACACTTGGCGTCGGAACAGACGGGAGGCCCCGTTGGACGGGTTCCACAGAGTCTCGTCGCCGATATCGAAGTACTGGCTCAACACGGCACCTTTCGGCAGGTCATGACAGGTGAGCGTATGCTCTCGTACCACTCGGCTCGCCCGCGCTCTTGCGCCGCTCGATGCTCGGCGTCGCTCCGCCACTCCGTGAGGGCGTCGGAATCACGGAAGTACCCGACGGTGATGCCCAGCCCGCCTGGAGTCTGCGCGTGGTCCATCCCCAGGAAGCCAGGAACGTCCTTCACCAGGTCTTCCATGCGTGCGTTGGTCTCGCTGTAACCGCTTTGGTCCTGGGTCCGCACCGTAGCGAAGACAGCCACGTAATAGGGGCGTTCATAGGCCTCGACGGGCGCGACAGGCGCTTCCGAGTGATCGCTCACGGCGCCACCGTAAGGCGGGCTGTGCCCAACGATCCAGCGTCTCTCCTGAACGGAATACCAGCGCCGCCGTGACCGGTGTCGGCGACCGCCCTGCTTGGTCGCGGGACCATCCTCCCGCCTTGGTGCACGTACTTCGCTGGGCAAGAGCGGGTTCTACTTCTACTTCGACGGCACTCTCCCCGAATTCAGGTCGATCCAGCGACGGTCCTGCCGGTGCCGGGTGCCGTGGAGGCCCTGACCGGACTCGCCCGCGCTTTGGCGAGGTTGCGTCGTCCTAACGCGTCAGCGCCGACCCGGTGCCTTGGGCGGTACCGGTCCGGCCCTGCGGCCGCGCGTCACCTTGAAACGCGGGCTTCGATGCCGTCGAGCAGGAGGTCGAGGCCGGTCCGGAAGGTCTGGTCGGCGTCCAGGTGGGCGGCATCGCGCACCACCGTGGCCAGCGCGGGGAATCGGCCGGTGGCGAAGGTCCGCTCCAGATAGGGCCCGAGTGAGGCCTGCCAACGCTTCTCGTCCATCCCGGTGGCCCGCTCGGCACGTCGCTCGGCGATTTCCCGACGCACCGCGCCGATCACGTACGCGTTGACTGCGGCGACCACCGGCATGATGGAGTCCACGTCGACGCCGCCCAGTGCGGCCACCACGGTCTCCCCCGCGGCCAGGGCGTGCGGCCCGAGCTGGGGTCGGCCACCCAGTAGATCGGCGAGCCATTCGTGCTCGTGAGCAGCCCGCCGGGTGGTTTCGGCGAGAGAGCGCAGCACCTCCGGCCAGCCGTCTCCGACCGGCCGGATCTCGGCGTGGACCGCATCGACCATCAGGTCGAGCAACTCCTCCTTGCTGGCGATGTAGCTGTACAGCCGCATCGGCCCGACGCCCAGGGCGGTGGCGACCTTGCGCAGCGACACCGCGTCCAGGCCGTCGGCGTCGGCCAGTTGGATCGCCGCTCGCACGATTCGCTCCCGGCTCAACGGGGCCGGCACGGGTCGATTCGGTGGCTCCGGCCTCTCCCACACCAACATGCCGCTAACAATACACCGCATCGGGCGATACAGTGTATCGGCCAGTACAGCGTATCGAAGGAGAAGCGGCCGTGACCATCGCCATCGTCGGAGCCGGCCTCGGCGGCCTGGCTCTCGCCCGTGTGCTGCACGTGAACGGCATAGATTCCGTCGTGTATGAACGTGAGTCGTCACGCGATGCGCGCGGTCAGGGCGGCATGCTCGACATCCACTCCGGCCAGCGGGCGCTGCGCGAGGCCGGTCTGATCGACCAGTTCCACGCGATTGCCCGCGGTGAAGGCCAGGACATGCGTCTTCTCGAGCCGGACAACACCCTGCTGCTCCAGGAGGACACGCCCGACGACGCCCCACTCGAACGGCCCGAGGTCGACCGCGCCGATCTGCGCAACCTGCTGCTGGATTCCCTCCCCGAAGACGTGGTGCGCTGGGGGCACGCGTTCCAATGCGCCGACAACGGCCTGCTGCACTTCGCCGACGGCAGCAGTGCGACGTACGACCTGCTGGTCGGCGCGGACGGCGCGCAGTCCCGGGTCCGCGCGCTGCTCACCGACGCCCGCCCGGCGCATATCGGCCAGAACGTCGTCGAGATCGGCATCCCCGACATCGACCGCACGCACCCCGACCTCGCGGCAATGGTCGGGCGCGGCAACTACTGGGTGCTCGGCAACGGAATATCCCTGGCCGCGCAGCGCAACGGCGACGGCCGCGTTCGCATCGGCATCAGCTTCTACAACACCGGCGAGGACTGGTTCGCCACCAGCGGGATCCCGTTCGACGACCCGGCCGCCGCCCGGGCGCGGCTGATCGACCTGCTCCCCGGCTGGGACTCACGGATCACCGCGCTGATCGCGGCCTGCGACGACACGGTCGTGCCGCGGTCGATCACGGCTCTCCCGGTCGGCCTGACCTGGCCGTCGACGCCGGGCGTCACGCTGCTCGGCGATGCCGCGCACCTGATGCCGCCGGTGGGAGAGGGCGCCAACATGGCGCTGCTGGACGGCGCCCAGCTCGGTCTCGCGCTGGCCGCGCACCCGGACGACTTTCCCGCCGCCGTCAAAGAATACGAACGCGAGATGTTCGAACGCACCAGCGCTGCCGCCCGGATGTCGGCGGACATGCAGGAATTGCTGACGTCGCCCGACGCCAGCCAGAAGATGCTCGCGTTCTTCCAACCAGGCTGAATGGGAAGAAGCCGACGGCGTGGCCAGCCTTCGGGTAGAGCAGGGCGCGGTGCTGGGGGCCCCAGTTGCGGTCATCGCCGCCGGCGACGGCCAGTACGGTGCCGCGCTTGGTCGGAGCATGTGATGAGACGAAGGCCGCTTCAGCGTCCGGCGAACACCCAGGTGAGCGGCCTGGTTCGAGGAGCACTTCGACTCATCGATAGTCTGCCTCACCATGATGCGCGCTTGGACCTTGCCGATGCTGCTTGTGCTCTGCGGCTCGACCGCCGCAACTGGGCTGATCTTCAAGGGAAGCCCCGGCACAGCCGCAGCACTCCTGCTGGTGTTCCTGGCGCTCGCAGGCGTGAACTCGCCCCTGATCTTCCCGAGGTCGATCGGTGCGCGGGAGGCACAACGTCGCAGCGCGGTCGACGGCCGGCCGGTCGTCTACTGGCGTCCGGGCTGCACGTATTGCATGCGACTGCGCATCCGGCTGGGCAGCAGCGCCCGCCAGTTGCATTGGGTCAACATCTGGCGTGACCCGGCAGGAGCCGCAGAAGTGAGGGCCGCCAACAACGGCAACGAGACCGTACCGACCGTCGTCGTGGCGGGCCAGCCACACACCAACCCCGATCCCCGATGGGTGCGCGAACAACTCTCCCCTTCCGCCTGATCAGAAACAGCGCCTACCGGAGAGGCGCCCGCAGACCCAGCGGACAGAGGTCAAAAAGACAAGCTGAGGATCCGATCGATCTGATCCGCCTGAAGGGGCACGCCGACAGCATCATTCCCCGGATCGCGGACGAGGACGAGCGGACGCGTCCCACCGAGGCCGATGCCCTGGCCGGAGAATTCGCGGTCGATACACCCTTCGCCCGTGACACCCCAGGACCCGCCTCCTTCCAGCATGTCACGGGCTGCAACGGCCTCGTGTGCGGTTACTCGCTCGCCCACCTGACCCGCGAGCGCGGCAAGGACTGCGCGACCGGGCTCAGATCCATGTTCCGAGCCACATCCTGGCGCGCCAGTCGGCGTACGGGATCGTCTGCCCGGTATAGAGCGGGAAGAGATAGGTGAAGTTCCAAACGATAAGCAGCACCAGCACGCCTGCTGCGACCACACCCAGTACGGGGCGTTTGCCCGCCGCGCCCGGCGGCCCCAACAGGGCTCCCAGCATCATCGTCACGGCCAGGCACAGATACGGCACGAACACGACCGCGTAGAAGGAGAAAATCGTGCGGTCCTGGTAGAGAAACCAGGGCAGATAACCGGCACCCACCGCGCACAGGATGGCACCAGCCCGCCAGTCACGGCGCAACGCCCATCGGTAGAGCAGGTACACCAGTGCGCAGCATGCCAACCACCACAGCAGCGGAGTGCCGAGGGCGAGGACCGTCTGCGAGCAGTCGCCGGCCGTGTGGCAGCCGTCTTGTCCGGGTTTCGGCGACTGGTAGTAAAACAGCACAGGGCGGCCGAGGACCAGCCAGCTCCAGGGGTTGGAATCGTACGTGTGAGGAGTGTGCAGCCCCACATTGAACCGGTAGACCCCAGACTCGTAGTGCCACAGGCTGCGCAGCGGAGCGGGAATCCATGACCACGTACCGCCGCGGCCGTCGGCCCAGTGGCGTCCATAGCCGTCGTCGGACAGGAACCAGCCGGTCCACGTCACCAGATAGGTCACCCCGGCAACTGCAACCAGGGACAGGACCGACCAGCCGAGGTCCTTGCGCAGGACCGCCCGGTACGGGTGGCGGGCCCCCGCCACCCGGCGAGAGCCAACGTCCCACAGCGCCGTCAGCACCACGAAGAACACGAGGAAATACAGGCCGTTCCATTTGGTGGACGCCGCCAGTCCCAGGAACAGGCCGGCTGCGAGCCGCCAGGGACGCACCCTCGTCCCGGCGTGGTCACCGGTGTGTCCGTCCGGGCGCGCACGGCCGTCCGCGACGACCGGCAAGGCCGCAGCGAGCCGGGCTCGTGCGTGGTCACGGTCGATCAGCAGGGATCCGAACGCCGCGAGGACGAAGAACATGACGACGAGGTCCAGCAGCGCCATACGGCTCATCACCATGTGCAGACCGTCCACCGCCATCAGTGCGCCGGCCAGACAACCCAGCAGTGTCGAACGGAACAGGCGGCGTCCTATTCGGCACAGAATCAGCACCGACAGGGTGCCTAGAGCCGCCGTCATGAAGCGCCAGCCGAACGGCGTGAGGCCGAACATCCACTCACCGAGGCCGATCACCCACTTGCCGGCCGGCGGGTGCGCGACGAAGGAGCCGGTGTCGGAGAGCGGGATGACCTGGGGGTGGGCGAGAATCTGCGGGTCGGAGATCTTGCGGTCCGGCCAGGTGCCCTCGTAGCCGAGGTGCAACAGAGACCAGGCGTCCTTGGCGTAGTACGTCTCGTCGAAGACGACCGCCCGCGGCCGCCCGAGATGCCAGAAGCGGATCGCTCCGGCCAGCACGGCGACGAGTACCGGTCCAAGCCGGTCCAACGCCTTCGCGACACGGCGCACCCCAGCCGGGCCGAGACCTGTCCACTCCCCCAGACGGGCCGACGGCCTGGGAAAAGGCGGAACAAGACGCTCACGGACGTCACTCCCCGGACGTGCCACGTATCCGAACCGGCGAAGCCGCTCCTGCCAGTCCTCGGGGACCGTCGCCAAACCCGTGCCAGCGGGGGCAAGAAGGCGGCATGTGCTGCTACTCGTCACCGGATGACCCTAGCCCTCAGCTGGGGCCCGGTGTGGCCGGACGGGCGGTCAACGACCGATGGCATCGCCCAGTGGTGCAGCCCATGAAGTGCCTTGAAGGCTCCCCTCCCTGAAGGACTCCGTTGGGAAATCCGTGAAACGGTGATGGTGAGTGTGCAGGCCTGCCATGATCGGCATGTTTGTCGATCGAGGGTGGGGTTGTATGTC